>MHPJ01000016.1 GCA_001822065.1 Candidatus Staskawiczbacteria bacterium RIFOXYB1_FULL_37_44
TGGGAAAAATATGTTTGTTGCGCTGAAAGCAACAAACAAAAATGCGGCAAAAACAAACACCCCCTGAACAACTAATATGGGCTTTAAAAAAATCTCGTATTTTCTGTCTTTGAATAATACGATTGTGGAACTCAAAAACCTTTGAATTCCTTGAAAAATATTTTGAAACATTTTTGTAATAATTACCTTATTAAATTACCCTATTAAATTATTTAATTTTAACATAAAAACAAATACAAAAAAACAGCCCCGCAAGGCGGAACTGTGGATAACTTAAAAGTAAATTAAATACTGCCTATTTTACAGCTAAAGATTCTTCAAGTTTATTAATTCTCTTTTCTAATGCATCTATTTTTTCATTCTGTTGTTTAATTAAGATATTTTCTATTCTGTCAAAACGTTTATCCATATCATCAAAACGTTTGTCCATTACATCAAAACGTTTGTCCACAGATTCAAAGCGCTTATCCACACCGTCAAAACCTTTTTTGACCATCAAGGCTAAATCATCAATTGTGATTTTTTTATTTTTTGCCATACTTTTATTATTTATGTTTTCATTATATTCCTATAAAAGTTCTTGTCAAATTTTTAGTAATAATCGCGGACCTTTTTGAGTTCTCTGTGCTTTCGTAATTTTTCCAAAGCTTTTGCTTGAATTTGCCTAATTCTTTCACGAGTTACTCCAAACTCTTCACCTGTTTCTTCAAGCGTGTGCATTACGCCATCGTCCAAACCAAACCTCATTCCCAAAATTTTAAGTTCTCTTGGAGTTAATTCGCTTGAGATTTCTTTAAGCCTGTCTTTTAAAAGTTTTCTGGCGGCTTCGGTATTTGGGGCAATTGTTTTGTCGTCTTTTATAAATTCCGCCAAAACGCTGTCTTGTTTGTCTTTGTCTTCGCCAACCGGAGTTTCCAAAGAAACAGCTTTTTGAGCAATTTTTCTTATATGATGGACCTTCTCAACTTCCAAACCCATTTCTGCGGCAATTTCTTCGGCCAAAGGTTCTCTGCCAAGTTCTTGCAATAAATTTTTCCTGATTTTTGTATATTTTGAAATTGTTTCAATCATATGCACGGGAATGCGGATTGTCCTTGCTTGGTCTGCCAATGCCCTGGTTATGGATTGCCTAATCCACCAAGTTGCGTAAGTTGAAAATTTGTATCCTTTTCTCCAATCGAATTTTTTAACTGCTTTAAACAACCCTAAATTTCCTTCTTGGATTAAATCAAGCAAAGTTAAATTCGGGCTCCTGCCGACATATTTTTTTGCAATTGAAACCACCAGCCTCAAATTTGCCAAAGCCAGTTTATTTTTTGCTTCTTCATCGTTTGCCTCAATTCTTTTTGCCAATTCTTTTTCTTCTTTTGCAGACAAAAATCCAGACTTTCCAATTTCTTTCAAATACATTTGTATCGGGTCAATTTTTCCAATAAGCGCTTTTTTTGATTTTTTTTCTTTTTGTTTTTTTGTTTCCAGAAACTCCTGCACTTCTTTTACGGCAACTCCCCTTTCTTTAAAATCATCGTAAACTTTTTCCAAACCTTCAACATCATACTCAATTTTTGGAAAAGCATACAAAATTTCCGAGGTTGTGATAAAACCCCTTTCTTCGCCCTTTCGTATAAGCGTTGCCAATTGCGCAGGATCAATAACAGATTTTTTGCTCACCCGTTCTATTTTGCGCGGCATCTTTTTCTTTGCAACTTTTTTTACTTTTTTCTTTGTCATGGGTTTAGTTTATTAAATTAAACTCTCCGATTAATTTATTCACTTTTTCCAAATTTTTTTCCTGCTCGGCTGTTTTTATTTCGGCTGTAATTTTAGAACGCCTTTCTCTTATGTATATATCTTTTAGCTGTAGAATGCAAAGGGAAACTTCGTCTGAACCGTCTTCCTGCAAATCTACCTCCGCCTTTAAGGCAAGTTCGTCCCAGCCCCAGGCTGGTCCGCCTTGGGCGGAAAAAAAATCTTTATAATCTTCCGTGTTTGGAATGCCGTCTTTTTTAATTTTTTCTATTAAACTTTTTGTTTTTTCGCAAAATAAATTATGATGGCAGTCTTCAATTATATTCAAATTTTCCGGATTTTTTATGACTAAAGAAATAATTTTACTTTCTATGAGCTGCTTTCTTGATTCTGTGTCATTGCGAGGACTTTGGATTCCCGCCCTTTCAGGACCTTCGGCTTTCGCGGAGATGACATGTGCTAGTTCCTGTAGAACTGCTTCTTGGCTCACTCCTAATTTTTCCGATAATTTTTGAATCCAATATGACTGCTCAATTTTATTTAAAATCCTTTTTATTGCCGGAAGAATCATTGCGGCGATTTGTTTTTTATCCTCGCCCGAGGCGAGTCCGCCTTGGGCGGAAAATTTTACAAATGCCGAATCAAAATAATAATCCATTATGCTCCTTGCATTTGCAACAGAATTTTCCCAATTTTTGGGTCCGCCAGTTGGCGGATTCTCAGCAATAATTTCCGCCGGATCTTTGGCCCCTGAATATGTATCTATAATTTTAATATTAAAACCCTGTGACTCTGCCATATTTATTCCCCTTTTTGTTGCAGTATCTCCGGCCAAATCCATGTCAAAGGCCAGTAGCAAATTGTCAGAATATCTTTTTAATAAATTTAAATGTCGACCGGTAAGCGCGGTTCCGGAAACCGCCACTGTATTTTCAAAACCCGCCTGATGGCACATTATTGCGTCTGTATAACCTTCGGTCAAAACACATTGATTTTTTTTTCTTACAGAAAGCTTGGCATAATTTATTCCGTACAAAACATTGCTTTTATCATACAGCATTGTTTGGGGCGTGTTTATGTATTTTGCAGTTTCTTTTTTGTCTGCTTCCTTAAAAATACGCGCGCCAAACCCAATTACCTGCGAATTTATATCAAAAATCGGAAAAATAATTCTCCCCCGAAAACGGTCGTAAGAATTTGCCTGCCCTGAGCCCGTCGAAGGGTCTTTTTCAACCGCCAAACCTGCTTTTACAATTTCTTCCCTTTTATATCCCCTGCCCACCAAAAAATCTGAAAGCCCTTGCCATGTATCGGGCGAATATCCCAAGCGCCACTTTTTAATTGTCTCCTCTTTGATTCCCCGTTTTAATAAATATTCTTTTGCCTTTTTTCCCCATTCGCCAGCTGTTAATTGTTTTTCAAAAAAACTGCACGATAAATCGCAAATTTCATAAAGCCTTTTTCTTTCACTGACAATTTGCGGATTTTCCCTTTTTAATTCAACGCCGGCTTTTGCAGCCAAAATTCTTAAAGCGTCTCCAAACTCTACGCCTTCAATTTTTTTGATAAATTCAAAAATATCTCCGCCGGCCGAGCATCCAAAACATTTCCACATTTGGCGTGAAGGCGAAACAAAAAATGACGGCCCTTTTTCAGAATGAAACGGGCAAATTCCCCGGTAGTTAACTCCGGTTTTTGTAAGCTTTACATAGCTTCCCACAATATCCAGCACATTCAATTTATTTTTTATTTCCTCAATTTGAGAATCAGACATTATTTTTTCAACTTTTTGATGTTTAATGTTTAATCCCGTAGATTAAACGCGTTATACGTCTCCACTTAACAAGTGCAAATGCAAATGATCTACAAGCTGGCCGCCTTCCCTGCCAACATTTATTACTAATTTATATCCTTCCAAATTTTTCTCTTTCGCAATTTTTTGCGCAACCAAAAATAATTCTCCGGCTAAATTTTTATCTGCTTGTTCTAAATGCTTTACAGACTTAATGTGTTTTTTGGGAACAACTAAAACGTGAATTTTTGCTTTTGGATTTATGTCTAAAAAGGCAAAGATATTTTCATTCTCAAAAACTTTTTCAGAAAAAACTTCCCCAGCAATAATTTTACAAAAAATACAATCCATTTATTTTACTTGGTAAGTTAAAGAAACCGACACAGTAATTTCTTCCTGGCCAGCCTCTATTTGTGGAGCAATACTAGCGGCTATGCTTTTTGCTTCACCTCCGCCCAGTTCATACATTGGAGTTGGATATCCATAAAAATTTTCTTGAACATCTATTACTTTACCAAGTTTCAAGCCCGAATTTTTTGCCATTTCAACTGCCTTTTGCTTTGCCTGTTCAATTGCTTTTTTTCTTGCTTCATCTTTTGCGATTTCAGGATCATCAACCGTAATTTGCAAGTTGCTTACGCTATTTGCTCCGCTTACTGTTGCCTTATCTAAAACACTGCTTATTTTTTCAAAATCTCTCACCTTTATTGTTATTTGCTGGTCTAATGAATAACCAGTTAATTCTCTGCCGCTGCTTCTCGTATAATCATACACCGGATAAAGATTATATGCTGTGGTTTTGATATCTTTTTCGTCTATTCCTAAATCTTTGACTGCTTTTATAATTACATTCATTTTTTCATTATTCTGCTTTACAGCCGCATCACTTTTTTGGGCTTCTGTTTTTACACCAATTACAGCTATGACAACATCTGGTTTTACCAAAACCTTGCCCTCGCCAGACACAACTATTTGTTTTTGGTTACTGTTTGGCAAAACAGAAAAAGCATAAAAACCCATATCTAAAGCTAAATAACCAACAACGCCAATAGTTATTGTGGCTATCAATATATATAATCTGTTTGATAAATCAAACTTTTTTATTTCTTGATCCATATTATTTTTTTTATTTAATGATATTTTTTACTCTCCTTCGCGGCTCGCTTTGGCATCAGGTCATATGACCTGACGAACCCCTTTCTAAAACTACATTTAATCTGCCAGCGGTGTTTGTTGGACAAAGTTCGAATATTTTTCGAGCAAAATCCAAATGATTAAAGCGGACTCGGCAGGGCGAAACAATTTGTCTGGGGAATGGATTCGCCCTGCCTCGGCTAATTTCCCGCCCGCAGGAGGGGTCTGGGGAGGAATGCGGGCGGGTTTCGGACTGGGGGTTTTCGGAAATTCGGCGGCTACAAATTGAAAAATCACTTGCTGGTATTCCTGTAATGATCCTCGATAATCCGATGGGACATTTCTACTAATTCGTCATATCCCGCATTTACTCTTAGGTCTTTACCCATCTCGGTGACATGGTGATCGTCAAAACCTAATAATGTACCCTCTGTCTCTGAAACATCGGCTTTTCCGATATTATTTCTTCGTTGAAATTCGTAGATTGCTGATGTCGGATCCCCGTTATAAAAAATTAAATGCTTTGGTTTTTGTTGTGGATCTTTAGCAAAATATTTTTCCCAATATTCTTTTGAGGAAACGGTACTCTCTGCTCTCTTCCAATTTGCACTCGCGGATTGCAACTTTTCACGCGCAGCTTGTTCTGGCGTTGATTCTCCCCAAACAAACGTTCCGTTGGACATAAAAGCCCCAAAGCCGTTATCCAAAGGAAGTTGGTGCGCGATTGCCAATGCTGTTTCAGCGTCAAAACCTAATTTTGACATTTCTTGTTGGAGCGCATTGTAGAAAGTTCTTTCCCTGTCACTCTGGTAAGCCCAACGATTATTTTCTTTTCCCCTGTACTCTTTGTAAGCTTGAATTGCGGGTGATTCGTCATTAAGGTTTTTTGCCCATTCTATAAAAGCAGAAACTAATTTTTCATCCTCAACCATTACTCGTTTTTCTTCACCTTCCACAATTTTCATTTCAGAGGCATATTTTGACCCCGTTTCTGGATCAACTGGAGTACTTTCAGGTAAAAAGACTACTCCAGAATCAACAGAAATTCCTGGATTATCCAAAGTTAAAGGCCAAACAAAAACATCATTCCATTTGGTTTCGCTCTGAGGTTTAGTGAAATCTTTCTCCCAACCATTGAAAGCAAAATGATGTTGTGAGGCCAAAACATCAGAAGGATACAAGAAAAATACCTCATTGTTTGATTCTCCGCCATAATAATCATCGGCAACAATTTGAGCGGCAAAGTGAACAGCAGTTTTATCTGGATAATTTGGAGCTGTCGCCCAAGTATGATTTAGTTGGGCATTTAATCTCTTTTTTGCTTCTTCTTCGTTTTCTGCTTTCAATGCCCAATCTTCAAGAAATTTTCTCACGGACGCCTCATCTCTTGCACGCAATCTATCTCTAACCGCCATAGGTGGGCGAAGTATTTTTTCATCTTCTAAAACACTGACGAGTCCACTATGAAATTCTTGAAGTCCGGCAGAATGATAAACCATAGCATTATGATCTCGAAAACCTTGTCGCGTAACATGTGAGAGAAAATGTGGATTTAGTCTGCGCCACAAAGCTGTGTATTCCTCTGTAGAAAGCTCAGCAAGCACTTCTGGTTTTAATAGTTCTAGTTTCTCCCCATTCGTTAGCGGAACTGTTTCCATTTTTTCGTAATATGCTTCAAGCAATTTTTTTGGGTCTGGGGTATCCGCAAGTTCCTGCTGAAGTTCCGCTAACTGACCAGAAAGAGTTTCTATTTCACTTGTTATAGAAGCAGAATCTTTTTCTAGTTCGTCTGCTGTTTTATCTTTTATTCTAAGTATGCCTTTCAATCGCACCAGAACTTCACCTGTTCTCTTTTTCAAAGCAGTAAGTTTTTCTGCTTCTATGGTGCTTAGTCCAGAAACTCTTTGCTCGATTTGCGACTTTTGTCTTTTACGAGAGATCCTCGAAGCAACCTCACTTCTTCCTTCTTGGTCATATTTTTTTGAAATAGCCTTTGGATCAAAAAGGTCTTGCTTGATTTGCTCAATCGTTTGGCGTGGCTTCTCTATTGGCTGAACAACTTCTCCGGTTATATCCAAAGGAGTTTCTTCTTGCTTTTCTGGGTCGCGGGGAATATTAAAATTTTGTTCAGGCGTTCTCATAATATCTATTTTATCAAATCATTAATACTTATTCCCAATCCTTCAGCAATTTTAGTTACTGTTTGGATTGACGGTTTTGTTATTACATTTGATTCAATCTTGGTCAGTGTTGTGTAGGGAATATCGCACTTTCTCGCAAGAGCGTCCTGTGTCAATCCTTGCTTTGTGCAAAAGACTTTTATTTTATCCCCAA
>MHPJ01000017.1 GCA_001822065.1 Candidatus Staskawiczbacteria bacterium RIFOXYB1_FULL_37_44
AGTTAACGACGGATATCCTCTTGGCATAAGTTTTGTTTTTATTCAGGATACAACGAGAACATACTAAGTGTCCAATTTTCGGGGTACCTGCCATAATCTAATTGCAATCTGGTAATACTTTTTTAAGTTACTTAGGTCGGCCTAAATCTAGTTTGATTTAGTAAGGGAAATAAACTAATAAAATAATGAATCAAATCTAAATTAATTTAACTATTATATAAAATTATGAAAACAATAAATAAAAATACATTAAAGTTTTTGTTGGTGCCGGCTATTTTGTCTTCGTTGATCTTTTCATCAATAGCATCAGCCACGGGCGGCTGGGGCGGGGGCGGCGGAGGAGGGTTTACGCAAGACGCCACCTTCACTTTTGACGTAACATATTTTGCAAACTTCACTCCCAGAAACGCATCAAAGCCTGCAAATATGTCAGACAATATTTTTGTTGGTACAAATTCTTCGCCTTCGGCGCGAGGGCACATTATAATTCCTCTGACAAGGAATGGAATGCCGATAATTGATCAAGATTCAAATGATAATGTTCCGGGGATCCACATTTCAAGAAAAAATGGCTATGTTGAAGTAACAGCTTACGGCTTCAACGCCCCGACAGCAAGGGAAAGCATAAAAGCAGATTTTAATTTCACCAATGCTAATCTTATCAGGGTTGAAAATTCTGCTTTGCATCCCTACGAAAAACAAGGGAATGGCACTTGCGGAATTAACTTGAAAGCTCCTAGATACAGCAATCCTGCAAACGATCAATATTCTATTAGCGGAAATTCGGGCAGGCTTTGCAGCATCACCAACATAGATGCAGATCAAATTAGGATTGTTTACTCGCCGGTTTTCGCGGCAAACAACAACAAACATAATAACGAATACCAACCAAGCCAGCCGAGTTATCCAAACTTAATTTCAAATTATTCTTGGGATAATCAAGACCAATCGGGAATGCCTGCCGATTGGTATCAGGGAGGATGGGGCAATAATAACGCTTCCTTTTATTTTCCCACGTCAAGCCATAGCGGAAACGGAGGCAAGGTTACCGTTACAAATTATGAAGATGGCGATGCAAAGTGGTATTTTAAGGATGTAAATGTTACTCCCGGAATGCAGTATTCATTTTCGGACTATTATAGTTCGGATACAGATACTTATGTAGTTGCAAGATATACAATGGATAACGGTTTGTATTCTTACCAATACCTTAACAGCGCGCCGGCTTCTCCTTCGTGGAGGCAATTTTCTCATTCTTTTACCTCTCCGCTTGGAGCTGTTTCAGCAACAGTATTTCATTTAATAAGTTCAAACGGAACACTCTCAACAGACGACGAGTCTTTGACGCAAAATTAAGGTTTTTAAACCTTTAAAGCTTAACGCTCCAAGCAGGGGCGTTTTGCTTTGCAAAAATTTTCTACGTTCTATTGTAATTATTGGAAAATAGGTGTAAAATAAAAACTTGAATTTAACTTTATAAAAAAGATGGAAGAAATTTCATTAAAAGCCCAACAAATTTTCAGCATTGGAAGTTTTGGCGTAACCAACGGCTTGTTTTTAACTTTGATTGCGTCTTTAATTTTGATAATTTTTTCTTTATATTTTAAAAGCAAAATTAAAATGATTCCCGGCAAATTGCAGGGAGCAGTTGAAATGGGAGCAGAATCCCTTTTAAATTTAATGGAATCAACTTTGGGTTCTATGGCAGCGGCGGAAAAATATTTTCCTTTAATTGCAACAATTTTTATTTTTATTTTAACATCAAACCTTTTGGGCATACTTCCGGGAGTCGGATCTTTATCTTTTGGCGAAACTCCCTTGTTGCGTTCGCCCGCGGCCGATTTAAATTTTACTTTGGCATTTGCGGTAATTTCTGTTATAGTTACAAATATCATAGGAATGGCCTCGGTTGGGGCATTTAAGCATTTGGGAAAATATTTTAATTTTAAGGGCCCGATTGATTTTTTTATCGGTATGCTGGAATTGATCTCCGAGTTTGCAAAAATTATTTCTTTATCTTTCAGGCTGTTTGGAAATGTTTTTGCCGGAGAAGTTTTATTGACAATTATTTTCTTTTTAGCCCCATACTTTATTCCTTTGCCATTTTTATTTTTGGAAATTTTTGTTGGAGCAATCCAGGCATTTATTTTTGCAATGATTACATTGGTGTCTATATCGCTTCACACAGCCGCAAATGAGCATTAAAACAAAGGTCAAAATTTTAATATAATTAAAATAAAAACATGGAAACAGAATCATTTCGTTTGCTAATGACAGCAGGAACAATTGCTTTGGGAACAATTTTCCCGGCAATTTCAATCGGCTGGATAGGATCTACCGCCTTAAAATCAATTGGCAGAAATCCTGAAGCCGCGTCAAAAGTGCAGACAATGGCAATTTTGGCAATTGCTTTCGCCGAGGCCATTGCTATTTATGCTTTGGTTATAGCTTTAATTATCAAGTTCGTAGCATAACCTTTCTGTCATTGCGAGGAGCCCGCAGGTCGAAGATCCTGTAAGGGCGACGTGGCAATCTATAACTCAAGATTGCTTCGTCACTTCATTCCTCGCAATGACACCGAATTATGGAAAACGAATTATTATTTCAATTAGGCATAAACTGGAAGCTTTTTTTGAGCCAAGCAATCAATTTTTTTATTCTTTTGGTTGTGCTGACGTTTTTTGTTTATAAGCCGCTTATAAAAGTTATTAAAGAAAGAAATCAAAAAATTAAAACTGGTTTAGATAAAGCCGAAGAGGCAACTGCGAGGCTTAAAGAAATTGATAACATTGGCAAAGAAAAAATAAAAGAGGCCGAACAAAAGGGCATTGAAATGATAAAAGAAACCGAAAACAGGGCAAAAATTTTAGACAAAGAAAATATTGAAAAATTGGAAAAAAAGCAAAAAGAAGCGCAAGAATTGTTAAAGAAAAGCATTTTAAAACAACAAGAAGAAGCCAAAAATAAAGTTTTGACGGAAGCGGGCGAGCTGATTAAAAAAGTAATTATAAAAACTGTTGAATTAAAGCCGGAAGCAATTGACGAAGCGCTTATTAAAAAAGCAGTTTTGGAAGTTAAAGATGAAAAATAATAAAACAAAGCTATACGCCAAAGCCTTGGCTGAAGTATTAACCGGACCCGCCTTCGCATCTCGCGATGCTCGAGCTTCGGCGGGCGACGAAAAGAAAATTATTAATAATTTTTTGAATCTTTTAACTAAATCCGGGCAGGAGAAAAAAGCAAAAGAAATTTTAAGTTTGGCGGAAAATATAGTTTTGGAAAAACAAGGAAAAAGAAAAATAGTTTTTGAAACAGCAAGAAAAATGACAGCAAGCCAGAAAAAAATGGTTGAAAATTTTGCAAAAGAGGGAGATTTAATAAAAGAGAAAATAAATTCGGAATTAATTGCAGGCATTAAAATAATAATAAATAATTCAAAGCAATTTGACGCTTCGCTAAAAAGCAAATTGCAAAAAATATTTTAAATTAAAAAATCGTCATTGCGAGCGAGCCCGCAGGCGAGCGTGGCAATCTATAGTATATGCACAAACCTTCTGGATTGCTTCGTCGCTCGCTCCTCGCAATGACAAAATACAAACACAATGAGCCAAGAAATTATAGAAAAAATAAAACAAGCTATAGAAGGTTTTAAGGACGACACCCAGTGGGAAGAAATTGGCAAGGTAATTGAAGTTGGTGACGGCATATTAAAAATATCCGGACTCAAAAATGCGCAGTCGCAGGAGGTTTTGGTTGTGGAAATTAGCGGAGAACCCGCCTCCGCATCTCGCGATGCTCGAGCTTCGGCGAGGCAAGTTAGGGCTGTTGCCCTTAACTTGGAAGAAGATTCTGTGGGAGCTTTGGTTTTGGGCGATGCCAATTTAATAAAATCGGGAGATACGGTAAAACGCACAAAACAACTGCTTTCTATTGCAGTTGGCGAACAATTGCTGGGCAGGGTTGTTGACCCTTTGGGAAACCCAATAGACGGCAAAGGCCCTATATTCAGCGAGAAAGACAAGCCCCAATTTAATTTTTTGGAAAATGACGCTCCAAACGTTATTGGCAGAGAATCTGTAAACCAGCCTTTGCATACTGGCATTAAAGCAATTGATTCTATGATTCCAATTGGCAGGGGCCAGAGAGAACTGATAATTGGAGACAGGCAAACCGGAAAAACAGCAGTTGTTTTAGACACTATTATAAACCAGCAAAAAGACAGTAAAAATCCTCCAATTTGCATTTATGTTGCAATTGGACAAAAAGAAAGCAAGGTTGCTAAAATTGTTGAAACTTTAAAAAACGCAGGGGCAATGGAATATACTATTGTTGTTTCAGCTTCTGCCTCAAGTCCTGCCGCATTTTGGTATTTAGCTCCTTTTGCAGGTTGCGCCATTGGAGAATATTTCCGTGACAAAGGCAAAGACGCAGTTGTAATTTATGACGACCTTTCAAAACACGCTTGGGCATACAGGCAAATTTCTTTGTTGTTAAGAAGACCGCCGGGAAGAGAGGCATATCCTGGAGACGTATTTTATTTGCACTCAAGATTGTTAGAACGAGCCGCCAAATTAAGTAAAGAAAAAGGCGGGGGAAGTTTGACTGCTTTGCCAATTATTGAAACTCAGCTGGGAGACGTTACGGCCTATATTCCTACTAATGTTATTTCTATAACTGATGGGCAAATATACCTTGAGTCAGATCTGTTTTATCAGGGAACAAGGCCTGCTGTTAACGTTGGCTTGTCTGTTTCGCGCGTGGGAAGCAGTGCGCAAACAAAAGCAATGAAAAAAGTTGCCGGAAAATTAAGGCTTGAATTGGCGCAGTTTCGCGAATTGCAAACCTTTGTCCAATTCGCCAGCGATGTTGATGAAGTTACAAAACAAAGAATTAACAAAGGCAGAATTATTACAGAAATTTTAAAACAATCTGACTTGGCTCCAATTTCTTTTGAAAAACAGGTTTTGGTTTTGTACGCGGCGCTAAACGACCATTTTAATAAATTTGAGCCTTCCCAAATGCAAGAAATTGAAAAAAAATATTTAGAATATTTCCAGAATTTGTATGCAGATTTAGTAGAAAAAATAAAGAGCGAGAAAGCAATTACCGACGAAACCGAAGTAGAAATAAAAGAAGTAATATCGAAGTTCGTAGAAAGTATTAAATAGCAAGCACTGTCATTGCGAGCCCCGCCGCAGCGGGGCGTGGCAATCCAGGGGTTTGTGCGCATACTCTGGATTGCTTCGTCGCTTTGCTCCTCGCAATGACACCGAAGAAGAATTTTGAAAATTTGCAAGAAAAAAAGACCATTCTTGGTCAGCGAGCCCAAAAGAGCAAAATGAGGATTTTTCGCGGGGCAATCGGTCATGAGAAAGAAATTTTGGCATCTGGATTCGCGACGAGGATATCATTCAATGTGCGATTGACGGTTTCGTCGCTTGCGTACACCTGTTGATTCCAGTTAAACTCAAATCCGCTATTTATCGCGACGATCATGACGCGAAGTATAAGGCTTAATCTCATAGTCAATGGTTCGAGGTTGATAATGTGTCCCAAGTTCGGAAACTTGATTCGGACGATTTTGCCCTTACCCTGCGAAATGTAGTCGGTCATGTTTTACTTCCTTTGTGAAGTTGCTGTTTAGTGATGCCACACTATGATAATCATATTATAATAAGTTATATTTTTAGTCAATGGAAAGTCCTCAAAACATAAAAAAGAGACTGAAAAGTGTTAACAATATAAACCAGATAACGAAAGCAATGGAGCTGGTTTCGGCTACAAAAATGAGAAAAAGTCAGCAAATTGCTTTGGACTCCAGGCCTTATAGTTTTGCGGCTTTAGAGCTTTTGGCAAATGTTTCGGCGTTAGAAGATTTAAAAAAATGGAATATTCCTTTATTTGAGGTCAGAAAAAATATAAAACGTGTTTTGTTTGTTTTAGTGGCCTCAGACAAAGGTTTAGCTGGCGCATTTAACAGTTCGGTTTTTAAAAAATTTGCCGCCCATTTTTCAAAATGGGCGAGCCTCGCCCGCCCCAAAGGGGCAGGGCGGGAAGATCATATATTCTTGGCTATTGGTGAGAAAGCTAATGCTTATTTGCAAAAACAAGGATATAATATTGTTAAAAAATTTACGCAGGCAGGCGATTTTACAACTCCAGAGCAAGTAAAACCTATAATAGATTTTATAGTGCAAGGATATTTGGAAAAAAAATGGGACAGGGTAATAATTATTTCAACGCATTTTAGGTCTGCTTTAAAACAAGAGCCGCACGTAAGAAGGGTTTTGCCAATTGATTTTGACCATGTTGCCGATACAATAAAACAAATTATTCCAGAACGCGGAAAATTTGCCGAGTTGATAAAAGAACAGAATATAAATTTTGTGCCCAATAGAAACCCTTCGGCAGGCTCAGGGCTGCGGGAGTACACAATTGAACCTGCTCCGGAAAAAGTTTTAGAAAAATTAGCAGAACATTTATTTTTTATGCAAATTTATCACTTAATTTTGGAAGCAAACGCAAGTGAACATTCGGCAAGAAGAATGGCAATGAAAACAGCTAGTGATAACGCATGCGACTTGGGAGAAAAATTAAATTTACAATACAACAAATCTCGCCAGTCTAGAATCACAACTGAAATTGCAGAAATTTCCGCGGGAGCCGAAGCGCAATCATAGATTAGTGTCATTCCCGCTAAAGCGGGAATCCAGACGCCAATAATCATAGTGTCATTGCGAGGAGGTCGCAACCGACGAAGCAATCCAGAGTACGAGCATAAAATCCTGGATTGCCGCGCTCGCTGTGGCTCGCTCGCAATGACACTAATAAAAAATTAAAAACAAAATATTATGAATAAAGGAAAAATTTTACAAATTATAGGTCCGGTGGTTGACGTGGAGTTTGAAGAGGGAAGCCAGCTTCCCGCGCTTTTTAACGCGCTAAAAGTTGAAGGCCCGAATGGCGAAGTTGTTTTGGAAGTTGTAAAACACCTAGATTTAACAAAAGTTAAAGCAATTTCTTTGGCATCTACCGACGGTTTGCAAAGAGGTTTGGAAGTTGAAGACATAGGAGAACAAATTTTAGTTCCTGTGGGACCTGAAGTACTCGGGCATTTGTTTAACGTTTTAGGTGAGTCCCTCGATAAATCCGAAGCACGAAATCCGAAATCCGAAACAAATTCGAAATCCCAAAGTTCTAAATTCACAAAACGTTGGCCAATTCACAGACCGTCGCCGGCGTTTACAGAACAAGAAACAAAAACAGAAATTTTTGAAACAGGAATTAAAGTTGTTGACTTAATAGCCCCATTTATTAAAGGAGGAAAGATTGGTTTGTTTGGAGGGGCAGGGGTTGGTAAAACAGTTTTTTTGCAAGAATTAATCAGAAATACGGCAGAAGAATCTGGCGGAGTTTCGGTATTTGCGGGAGTTGGCGAAAGAACAAGAGAGGGAAACGACTTATATAAAGAAATGAATGAGTCTGGAGTTATAAACAAAACAGCTTTGGTGTTTGGACAAATGAACGAGGTTCCGGGAGCAAGGGCAAGAGTGGCGCTGTCTGCTTTAACTATGGCAGAATATTTCAGAGATGAAGAAAAGAAAAACGTTTTGCTTTTTATTGATAATATTTTCAGGTTTTCGCAGGCGGGATCAGAAGTTTCAACTTTGCTTGGCAGAATGCCAAGCGCTGTGGGATATCAGCCAACATTGGCTTCAGAAATGGCAGAACTACAAGAAAGAATTACCTCAACAAAAAACGGGTCAATTACATCTGTTCAGGCAATTTATGTGCCAGCCGACGATATTACAGACCCGGCTCCTGCCACAACATTTTCTCATTTAGACTCTACAATTGTTTTGTCGCGCGCATTAACTGAAATTGGAATTTATCCTGCAGTTGACCCTTTGGCGTCTACCTCAACAGCATTGGATCCTAAAATTGTTGGAGAAAAGCATTACAAGGTTGCAAGAGATGTCCAGCTTTGTTTGCAAAAATATAAAGACTTGCAAGATATTATTGCTATTTTGGGAATTGAAGAATTATCTGAAGAAGATAAAAAAGTTGTAAACAGAGCAAGAAAAATTCAGAGATTTTTAAGCCAGCCATTTTTCGTGGCAGAAAATTTTACAGGCAGGCCTGGAAAATTTGTGAAACTCGAAGATACCATACGCGGATTTGAAGAAATTTTGCAAGGCAAGCACGACGACGTTCCCGAAGAAAAATTTTATTTGAAAGGCGGAATCGACGAAGTCGTCGTTTAGTGTCATTGCGAGCCCCGAGCAGCAGCGAGGGGCGTGGCAATCCAGAGTATGACTATCAAAATATATTATGTTTACATTTTAGCCAGCAAACAAAACGGAACATTGTATGTGGGCGTTACCGATAATTTGCAACGAAGAATTTATGAGCATAAAAATAATTCAGTAAAAGGATTCACACAAAAGTATAACATTCACAATTTGGTTTATTATGAAGAAACAAATGACATAAACATAGCAATAGAAAGAGAAAAACAGATTAAATCGTGGTCGCGGAATAAAAAACTTGTGCTAATTGAAAAAGACAATCCCACATGGAATGACTTGGATGAAAAGTTTTGACTCTGGATTGCCACGCTCGTCGCCCAAAGGGCGAACTTCGCTCGCAATGACATCGATAAGATTTTTTACAAAAAAAGAGCCGTGGAGTTCTCTGTCTAGAACAAAATCTAAGACATTAACTCAGACGGCTGGGATTTGACAGCCCACGGAACCCACCCGTGCGCAGTGGTAAACATGAGCGGGTCACCACTTTTGGTGCGATGGCTAGCCATCGTTGCCCAAACCAATTCAGAGAACTAGTCCACCAACCCAATGTAATGTTATCATATTAAATAATTATTGTCAAATGAAACTTTCAGTTTACTCACTCAAAAAAATATTATTTCAGGACGAGGCCCGGCTTTTGAATTGCAAAACCGTTGCGGGCGAAATTACTGTTTTAGACAATCACGAAACATTGATTACGGTTTTGTCTGCAGGCGCTATAAAAGTTGTGGATGATAAGGCGGGGGAACACTTTTTTCCGATAAAGTCAGGATTTTTGGAAGTAAAAGAAAACAACGAAGTTCGTTGCATAGTAGAGGAATAAAGTTATCCACAGGCGAAGGCAGCAAATAGTAGTCGAAGTATTGCTGTTTTTTTGTATTTTAGGTAAAATAATAAATATGATGAAAAAGATAAAATTTATTTGCATTGTCACCGTCATTGCAATTTTAGCAATGAGCGGATTTTTTATTTATACTCCAAAAACCTCCGCGGATAATTGGTATGATAATAATTGGAGTTATAGAAAAAAAATAACCATAGACCACACAAAAGCGCCCAACACCGACCAATTGGATTTCCCTGTTTTAATAAGCTTGATAGATTCTGATTTGCAGGCCCGCTCCATGAATAGCGGTTACGATATTTTTTTTACTGACTCCACGGGTATTGCCAAATTACCTTATGAGAGGGAACAATACGCGAGCGAAACAGGAACTTTGGTGGCTTGGGTAAAAATAGCCAATCTTAGTCACATAGATGACACGGTTATTTATATGTATTATGGCAACGCCGAGTCATCAGATCAGCAAGATTCTGCAGGCGGAGTTTGGGATTCAAATTTTCAGAGTGTATGGCACTCTAAAGATAATGGCGTCGCAACAATTTCAGACAGCACGGCAAACGCAAGCACTGGCACAAAATATGGTTTGGCTGGGCCTGTAGAAACAGTTGGTAAAATTGGCAATGCGCAGAGCTATAATGGCGTAGATGACTATATTAGTGTTGTTTCTTTGCAAGCTCTTTCTGGGTCGTTTACAATTTCTGTTTGGGCAAAAGTATCGGAAGGCGACCAATGCACCGATAATGCTTCGTGCACAGTTATAGGAACAAGGAGTCCAGATGATGCGAGTTTTGATTTTAAGTTTGATACTGGCAATATAATTCACGGAGACATTGGCGATGGAGGTGATTGGATTACTACCAGCGCAGATGTAGACCCCGGTAATTTTTCTTATTCAACCGATACATGGTATCAAATAACTTATGCAGTTACCCCCACTGGATATAAAATTTACATAGACGGAAATGAGGTCGCATCTGGAAGTTATGATGAGGGCGCTCCTTTGTTTTTTGATTCTACTCATAGCATTTTTATTGGTCAGGTTGGATATGGCGAAGAATGGTTTAATGGCGCAATTGACGAAGTCCGCATTTCTAACATTGCGCGTTCAGCCGACTGGATACAAACTGAATATAATAACGAGAACAATCCCTCAACATTTTATAGTTTATCAAGTGAAGAATCTATTCCAGTTTACACTCTCACTTACACTGCCGGAGCCAATGGCTCTATCACCGGAACTTCTCCGCAAACAGTAAATTATAATGCAAGCGGATCTGAGGTTTCTGCTGTGCCAGCAACCGGATACCACTTTACAGCTTGGAGCGACGACTCAACCGCAAACCCAAGAACCGACGCCAATGTTATTGCAGATATTTCTGTAACAGCTAATTTTGAAATAGACACTCCGAGTGGCGGCGGAGGAGGAGGTGGAGGTTCATTTTTTGCGCCAGTTGCACCTTCGCCAATACCAGTTTTAGTAATCCCAGAACAATCCACGAAAGATTTAAATGTGGTTCCAGTATCAGATGTTGAGCCTATAAAACAAATAAAACAAAACAATATTCCAGAACCAGCAGCAGAAACCTTTATAAAAAATCCTGTCCAAGTAAAAAAAATATTAGAGAAAAAAATAATAAGCGAACCAATCATTGAAATAAAACCGCAAGATACAAAAACAATTGTAGATAATAGTAAAGAAAATAAGCCTCGTATAATTATTAACATAAACTCATTTGTAGCAAGTTTGGGAGTAGTTTGGAAGAATATATTTAGTTTTGTTTTGTCATTTTTCCATTTAGGGAAATGAAGAATATATTTACAAAAAGAGTAATAGGTAAAATTTTTGAAATCGGAATTTTAATAAAATTTCTTTTTGGTATTTTTGAGGTGCTTGGAGGGATCCTTTTTTCCTTTTCAAGAGATATTATTACGAATAATTTTATAATTTTTCTTTCCCAGCAGGAGGTGGCAGAAAATTCAAATGATAAAGACATCGTCGCAAATTATTTGATAAAAACAGCAAATAATTTATCACAAGACAGCCGCATATTCGCCATAGCTTATTTATTTTTCCACGGAGCGGTGAATATTTTTTTAGCAATATCTCTGGCAAAAGGAAAAGTTAGAACATATCCTGCAATAGTCGGGCTTTTGGGAATTTTTATTATCTATCAGGTATATAAATATTTTTTAACTTATTCTATTCCGCTTTTATCCCTTGCGTGCTTCGATATATTTTTTGCAGCCATTGTTTGGCTTGAATACAAAAGAAAAAAGAAAAAGCATGAAGATATATTTTGAAATATTGTTTCTGATAATTTTAGTTTTTATTTTTGCATATGCCCTTTTTTACTCAGTAAATATTTTATTTGCGCCAGGCGCGCAGCAAGGCGAAGCATGTTTTGGCCAGAATTGTTTTTTTGTTGAGCTGGCAAAAACAAATGCAGAAAGGGAAAAAGGCTTAATGTACAGAAAAGAATTAAATAAAAACAGCGGGATGCTGTTTGTTTTTGACAAAGAGGGAGTTTATCCTTTTTGGATGCAAAATACTTTAATTTCTTTAGATATTATTTGGATAAATAGCAACAATAAAATTGTTTTTATTGCTGAAAATGCGCAACCGTGTAAAGGTTTAATTTGTTCTCAAATTAAACCCGGAGTAAAAGCCAAATATGTTTTAGAAATAAACGCAGGGTTAGCAAATAATTTTAATATAAAAATCGGCGATTTAGTACAAATAACCCCAAGTTTGTAATCTGTCTGAATCTTCAGACCATCCCAAGCCAATATCGGTTCGGTAAAACATATTTTGCAGTAAAATATTTTCTAATCTGCCGTAAACTTGTTTTCTGGCGTCTTCAACCGTAACTCCGCATCCGGTAACAACCAATGCGTATCCGGTGTCTCCGGCAATTCTCCAATTTTCATCTACAAGTTTTACGTCTCCCAGGTGTATGCCTTCCAAATTTGGTTTTTTAAAAATAATTGACAAGTCTTTGTAAATGCTCATTTCAGATTTGTCGTCAAAAGGAAAAGGGGGAACCGCGCAAACAATCCCAATTTGAAAGCCCTTTTTAGTTTTTAAATCATAATTTTCTCCTTTGGCAATTTTATATAAAAATTCTCCCCATTCTGAAATTACGCCTTCCATTTGTATTGAAATTATAGGATATCCAAAACGGCAGGTAAATTCCAAAGGATAAATTCCTCTTCCGTTGGCTATGCAATTTATGTCTATGTAGCCTACATACGCGGATTTTTTAATTTCTTCTTTCATTTTTTCAAGAGTTGTTTTAAAAATTGTGTTGGGCCCAGACCAATAAACCAAAGTTCCCATTTCTCCCGTGAAAGGGCCAATGTCTCCCGGAAATAATTTTTTGTGCTCAAAATTTATATTTAAAGGAAAAATAAAATCATTGCCGTTAAAAAACGCGCCAACCGCCACTTCAACTCCTTGGGCAAATTTTTGCAATTGGAAATGTTTTATTTTTTCTCCCAGCACTTTTTTGTTTGATCTTATAATTTCGTGGATGTCTTTACCGTCTTCATCTTTGCCTAAAAATAAAAGCCCCTTTGAATCTGATTGCACAAAACCAGAGGGCTTGTAAACATATCGACCCGGATTTGCTTCTATAAATTTTAAGGCCGAGTCGTGGTCTGAAAAATCCCAATGGGGAAGCGTTAACATTCCCACCCGTTTCATTTCAGACTGCCCGAATTCCCTGTCTTCTTCTAATTTGTCTGTGTAAGCCGAACCTCCCACAACAAACTTTCCATTTTTTCGCAGCTCGTCTGCCTTGGGCCCGAAACCCACATCATCAAAAACAATAACGTCGGCCCAGTCAATAAATTTTTCCCAGTCGTCAATTTTATCCAAAAATCCGTCGTAAACGTCTTTGTCGTTTTCATTTTTTATATAAACTTTTACCTCGTGACCCTCCTTTTTAATTTGCAAAGCCAAATCTCCCGACAAGCTCTCCCAGCTCACAAACAAAAACTTTCGTATTTGTTTTTCAATTACCGGGAGATTAATTTTTACGTTTCCGTTTGCCATTTTTTTAATTTATTTTCTTACTACTGAAAATATATGCGTTTTATAAAAAGATTCTGGCCTGAATTTATTTTTAAAATTAGTCAGAGCATCTTCTCCTCCGCCCATATTCGCCTTTTTGTATCCGCGATTTTTTAGCCAATCTAAGTCTTCAAGATAAAGCGCGTCGCCCAATCCGGGAAGCGAGTAGTCGTGGATTCCAAGCGCGCCATAAAATATATTGCTATTTGGAATCGGCCACCCTGCGTTTATTCCGCACGGCTTTGCATCAACCATAAAAATCCGCGCCTCGGTTGCTCCTTTAAAATTTGAATCAATAAAATTATGATATGGAAAAAGATGCACTCTGTCATTTCCTCCTCTTTGTTTGCGCCATTCGTCAACAATTAGATGCAACGATTTTTTATCTTCATATTCTCTTGCGTCCAACAATACTACTTGGTGATTTTTATAAAATTTATTCTTGGTTTTTCGCAATGAACTCCAATTATTTCCAGAAAGATCGCAATTAAATATTTCAAGATTGTATAAAGGCCAAGTTAAAGTGTAGTTTATTTTTCTGGCTTTTAGTTTCGGCGGCAATGCTAAAATAAAATTTTTATACAATTCGTCTTCAAGTTCAAGGGTTACTTTTTCTATTTTACCAGACTGGAAAATAGAAGTTAAATATTCAATAATAACCGGAATCCTATTGGCCGGACCCGCAATCGGGCTGGAAAATACTGTGCACCCTTTTTTATTTTTTTCTTCAATATTAAAAAGCCCTGAGCCGTCTTTTGATTCTGCAAAAATATTTTTTGAACCTTCTTCGGCTTGGCATTGATACCACCAAAAATTGTGCTCGGGAGCATATCCGTATTTTTTTATTGCGGTTTCTATTCGTAACTGTTCTGACAATGTGTCTTCATAAAAAATCATATTTTACTATTTGTATTTTTCGTCGTAGGTTGAGTATGAAACAGTCAGTTCTTCTCCTTTTTTTATTTTTCGCAAGGTTTTGAAAACCAGCGCTTCATTTTTTCCGTCTCCGATAATTTTTAAATTTGGCTTTTTTGAATTGTTTACAAAAAAAGAAATATCAATTCCGTTTAGTCCGGTTTCAGGAATATAAACAGAGCCGTCTTTTTCAATCACAAAAAAATCATCTATTAATTTCAAAATTTCTTTGTCGGTTTTTTTGAATTCTTTAATTTCAAATTTATGCCATTTGTTATTTTTAATGCCAAAAAATGGATCTTTGCCTTTTGGAATTTCTCTAACCGCATAAACTCCAACGCCTTCTATTTTAGACGGTTTTAATTTGCAGTAAGTATTTTTTAAATTCTGTAAAATTTTTTGTTTTATTTTCATGTCAGAAATTATTTTTTTAGTATACAACATAAAAAAAATAATTCAAAATTTTTTTATACTTGCCTGCCGGCAGGCAGGCAAAAAAAACAACCCGCTTTCGCGGATTGTTTTTAAGAAATTTATCCTGTCGGATGACGGGATTATCTTGAGAAATTTCTTGGAGGCCTTTTTTTTGACCAGCATTCTCTGCAATAAATTGGTCTGTCAGGAGCTGGTTCAAAAGGAAGTTCTGTAATTTCTACTCCGCATTCGGAGCATTTCCAATTTCCTTTGATCATTTCTCTTGGGGCAAAGCCTCTGTCGTTGTTGGTTCTGTCGAACATTTATGATATGTTTTATTTTATTATTAGAATCGACTTTTTACTTATATATTAATTATACTCCTTTTTAACACCCTTGTCAAGGGCTTTATGTTTTTTTAATGAAATGCCATATTTAGGTATATGAAAAAGCAAATCTGGTTAGTGATAATTTTAGCAATAATAATAGTCATTTTGACTGGGGTTTTGCTATGGCCAAAGCCCAAAAATAACAATTCTAAGCCTGTAATAAGCGACATACAAATAACCTCGCCAAAAGCAGGCGAGGAAATTTCTTCGCCGAAAAATCACGGGTTCTATAAACGGAGACGGGTGGACAGCTTTTGAGGCGCAGGCAGGTACTGTGCAATTACTAGATAAAAACAATAGTGTTTTGGGAACAGCCATTTTAGGAGTAGTCGACGAAAATTGGATGAAGCAGTTTAATAATTTTAGGGGGGAATTAAGTTTTATTTCTTCAAAAGATCAAAATGGAACACTTGTTTTTAAAAATGAAAACGCAAGTGGAGAACCAGCAAGAGATAAAACATTTTCCTTGCCTGTAATTTTAAAAAAAACAGAAACAATGAAAATAAAGGCCTACTTTAACAACAGCAAAATGGATCCCGAAGTTTCGTGCAATAAAGTTTTTCCGGTTGAGAGAGAAATACCAAAAACCGAATCAACGGGTTCGGCTTCTTTGGCCGAGCTTTTTAAAGGCCCCACAGAAGTTGAAAAAAATGCAGGGTTTTTTACCAGCATAAATGAAGGGGTAATTCTTAAAAGCCTGACAATTGGCATGGAAAGCGGAACAGCCAGGGCTGATTTTAACGGACAGCTTGAAAATGCGGTGGGAGGATCATGCAGAGTTTCTGCAATAAGAGCGCAAATAACAGAAACCTTAAAACAATTTCCAACAGTCAAAAATGTAATTATATCAATAAACGGAAGAACAGAAGATATTTTACAGCCATAATGAATTTTAAGATATTAAAAAAATCAAATAAAAGCAGGGCGCGGTTGGGATTTATAGAAACAGAGCACGGAGTGGTTGAGACTCCGTGTTTAGTTCCTGTTGCAACGCAGGCGGTTATAAAAACTTTAGAAAGCAAAGAAGTTGAGCAAACAAAATCACAAATTTTAATTTCAAATATCTTTCATTTGCATTTGAAGCCCGGCGAAAAAATTGTTGAGAAAGCCGGAAAATTGCACAAGTTTATGAATTGGAAAAAACCGCTTATGACGGACTCGGGCGGTTATCAGGTCTTTTCTTTGGGCTTTGGAAGAGACTTTGGATTGGGGTCAAAAATTTTGAAAGAACATTCGCAAAAAGGCGAAATTATAAAATTAAATACGCAACCTCAAAAAATAAAAATAAATAATGACGGCGTTGTTTTTCATTCGCCAATAAACGGCGATGAATTATTTATTGGGCCAAAAGAATCAATTAAAATTCAGGAAAAATTGGGAGCGGATATTATTTTTACTTTTGACGAATGTGCGACTCCCTTGGCAGATTTAAATTATGTTAAAAAGTCTTTGGAGAGAACGCATAGGTGGGCAAAGGAATGTTTAAAAGTGAAGTCCCCCTTCGCCAAAGGCTACGGCGGGACGAAGCAGGCTTTATACGGAATTGTGCAGGGTTCAAGGTTTAAGGATTTACGCATAGAAAGCGCAAAATTTATTGGAGGCTTGGAGTTTGAAGGTTTTGGAATTGGAGGGGAATTTGGAAACGACAAAAAAACAATGGGAAAAATGATTGAATGGGTTGTGGACGAATTGCCAGAAAAAAAGCCAAGGCACTTGTTGGGGGTTGGTTATTTGGAAGATATAGAATTGATAATAAAATCGGGAGTTGATACTTTTGACTGTACCGTTCCCACGCATTATGCAAGGAGGGGAATTGCTTTTACCAGCGAGGGAAAATTGGATTTGAAAAAACCAAAATTTTTGAAAAAAAATGAGCCATTGGATAAAAGTTGTGTTTGCAATGTTTGCTTGAATTATAAAAAAGATTACATTTGCCATTTGCTGAAAGCCGGCGAAATAACCGGAATGAAACTTTTAACTTTTCACAATCTTTGGTATTTTAACACTTTTGTAGAAGACATCCGAGCGAAAATTAAGCGAGGCGAAATTTAATTTTAAAAAGTAGACGCTCGACGTCTACGGATTTTGGCTTGACAAGTAGCGATATGTTGTGATATGATAATAATGTGAGCAGGCCGTGTTGCCTGCCGCTGCCTATGAGTAATAGGCAGAAATTTGCACATTGTTTTTTTGGGAGACGAGTCATGAGTAATTGCCGCGATCCGGAAGAAATCAGCCAGATTTACCAGGCAATCATCGCAGGCCAGAAGCTGGTGGAAGCCAGCCCAAGCGATGAGGAGTTGCTTGAGGACTGGGTAAAGTTTTACCAAGACGTTTTCCAGCTCAAGCTGACCTTCAATGGCGCACTCATTGTTCCGGCAAGAAAACCGGGCTTTGACCGGTTGCTGGTGCTCGCTAAAGGAATGACTCCGCAACGTTTGTACGACAAATGTGACGAGCTATTTCCTTCATGGAAGTACACCGACAGCAATTTGGATGAAGTAATTAAGTCCGACCGCACTGCCAAAAACGGCCATTATGCCGTATGGGTACGCAACCGTCAGGAGGCTGATGAAGAAAATTGGAATTTCTCGGCGGACCAGTTGAAGAGACTCGGAACGCCAGAGATCACCCTTGAAGAACGCGAAGTTTACGAGTTGAAATTCTTCAAGGAAACCGACGATCATATGGACAAGTCCAATCGGACCCTTTGCCCCGGCTCTCGCCACACGCTCGGCAATGTCCCGAGCGCGGACTGGGGCGGCGGCGGGTTCGGGGTCGATTGGCACAGCCCCGGTAGTCACTGTTGCCGTCTGCGTTCCCGCTCCGTCGTTTCCTTGCCTGCGTAGGTCGCCATCAGCGACCGAAGCAGGCATTATGGGCCATCTTGCAAACTTGATTTGCAAGATGGCTGTTTTTATGTATAATAATTCTGTGGCAGGAGCCATCTTGCCACAAAAGGAAACTGCTTGCCTAATTCTAACGAATTTTTAAATTCGGAAAACTGCTCCGCGACGGACGGAGAAAAACTCAGATAATTTTGTTAAAAAATTATCGGTGACATGGACGGCATTAGGCAAAAAAACGGGCTCTCGCAACACGAACGGCAATGTCCCGAGCGCAAACTGGAACGACGGCAAGTTCAAGGTCAATTGGTACAACCCCGATAATCACAATTACCATCTGCGTTCCCGCTCCGAAGTCTCTGCATAGAAAGGAGTTTTTAAAAACTCCTTTTGTGTTTAAATTTATGAATAGTCAAAATATAGAACAGTCTGGGGGGGGGGGCTTAATGGGCAAGATTTATTTAATAAAATTATTTCTCTTGATAATTTGTTTTTGGCGTGGAGAGAATTTAAATGCGGTAAAACAAAAAAGATTGATGTAATAGAATTCCAGAAAAATTTAAAGAATAATATTTTTAATTTGCACAATGAACTTAAAAATAAAACTTATGAACATTCAGATTATTTTTCTTTTTATGTTAAAGACCCAAAACTAAGATTAATTAATAAGGCTTGCGTAAAGGATAGAATTTTACACCGCGCAATTTTTAGAGTTTTGTACCCTATTTTTGATAAAACATTTATTTTTGATTCATATTCATGCAGAATAAACAAAGGCATTCACAGAGCTGTTAATAGATTAAATGACTTTGCCAGAAAAATCAGCAAGAATAATACAAAAGCTTGCTATGTTCTAAAGTGCGATGTCAGAAAGTTTTTTGATTCAATTGATCAAAATATTTTAATAAATTTAATCAAGAAAAAAATAAAAGACGAAAACGTAATTTGGTTGATAAATAAAGTTGTTAGAAGTTTTCCAAAAGGACTTCCGCTCGGCAACATAACGAGCCAGTTATTTGCGAATGTTTATTTAAACGAATTAGACCAATTTATCAAACATAAACTGAAAATAAAATATTATATTAGATATTGCGATGATTTTGTAATTCTATCTAATAATAAAAATTATTTAGAAAATTTAATTATTGAAATAAATGATTTTTTGAAAGTAGAGTTGAGATTATTTTTGCATCCAAATAAAATAGAAATCAGAAAATTTAACCAGGGAATAGACTTTTTAGGATATGTGAGTTTTCCCCATTTTAGAATTTTGCGAAAAAAGACAAAAAAGAGAATGCTTAAAAAAGCTGAAAAAAGTTACAACATCGCGACGTTAATTTCTTTCTTAGGTTTGTTGAAACATTGTAATTCATTTGAGCTTACGATAAAATTACTTAAAACATTTTTTAAAATAACTAAAATTAATTTTAAATTAACAAAGAAAAAATATATTTAAATAAAAACTATGGAAAAATATAATTTGCCAAAGTTGGCATACGAATATGACGCATTAGAGCCGTATATGTCAAAAGAAGTTTTGACTTTGCATCACGATAAACATCATGCAGGTTATGTAAGCGCCGCAAATGCTTTGCTGGAAAAAATTGACAATGCCAGAAAATCTGGAGAAATTTTAGATTTTAAATCTGTTTTAAAATCTTTGTCATTTAATGTTGCCGGGCATATTTTGCATGAAATTTTTTGGAAAGTTATGGCTCCTCCCGCCTCCGCTAAAAGCTCCGGCGTGGCGAAGCCCGCGGGTAAACTTGCTGAAGCTATAAATAAAGAATTTGGGAGCTTTGAGAGATTTAAAACAGAGTTTTCTGAAACAGCAAAATCTGTTGAGGGATCTGGTTGGGCGATATTAGCTTTTCACAAAGAACACGGTGAAAATGGAGCGCTTTCAATAATTCAGGTTGAAAAACACAATGTAAATTTTTATCCCGAGCAAACAATTTTACTGTGTTTGGATGTGTGGGAGCACGCTTATTATTTGGATTATAAAAACGACAGGGCAAAATTTGTAGAAAACTGGTGGAATATTATGAATTGGCAAGAAGTTGAAAAAAGGTTTGGCAAGTAGTTCATAATAAGAAATTTTTAGCCGGCGATAGTTTCGCAGATTTTGTTTTATAAAATTTTAAAAAGTGATAAGCAAGGCTCACAAAATGAATTAGCTGAAGACTGGCAGGGGTTTTTTAAGAATTATTGCTGTTTTTCCAACCCTCCAAGAACGGGGATTCATCGCTTCACTTTGTGTTGGCGATCGTCTTGACAAGGTGTTGTTAGTAAAATAAAATGAAGGAAATGAAGGATATGAAAATAAGGTATGGAGAAATTACAAAAGATGTTTTGCTTGTATTTGCTACAGCCGGTGTTTTTACTATAGCAGCAACGTCTCCCTATTTTTTAATAAATTTAACGAGAGCAATCATAAGAGACGGGGGATATAACAAAAAATATCGGAATTTAAAAGAAAAGGTTTTAGCGAGATCTTTAACGGGTTTGAATAAAAATAAAATTATAATATTTAAAGAATCGGAAGGAAAATTTAGCGTAAAATTAACCGAAAAAGGAAAAAAAGTTGCTAGAGAAATTTTATTTGATAACATGGAGGTTGAAAAACAAAAAATTTGGGATAAGAAGTGGCGGATTATTATATTTGATATTCCAGAAAGAAAGGGCAGACAGGCGAGAAATGCTATGAGGTGGAAGTTGCAAAAAATGGGCTTTTTTCAGCTTCAAAAGAGTGTTTGGGTTTTCCCTTATCCGTGCGAAAAAGAAGTACAGCTTATCAGTGAAGTTTTTAAGATAAATCCGTTTGTAAATATCGTTACGGCGGAAAAAATATATAATGACAATAATTTAATGGAACATTTCAGGCTATCTGTTTAGTATTTTAGATACTTTGTATCAGCGATCGCGTTAACAAGGTGGATGATATTTTCCATTGTTTATTGTTTATTGTAAATTTTTAGTTTATATTTAATTAAAAAATGAAAGAAGATATTTTAAAAAAAATGCCAGGAGTGCAAAGAGGTGTTTTACTGGAAGATTATACTACCTATAAAATTGGCGGGCCGGCTAAATATTTTTTTGTTGCAAAAAATAAAAAAGAATTAATAAGCGCGCTGGAGTTTGCAAAAAAAAATAAATTTCCAGTTTTTATTTTGGGCGGGGGAAGTAATCTTTTAGTTTCTGACAAAGGATTTAAAGGACTTGTAATACAAGTCCGAATTTCTAATTTCGAATTTCAAGTTTCGAAAAACGTTTTTGTAGGAGCTGGAATGGGTTTAACAAAACTGGCTTATGCTTGCGCTGAAAAGGGGCTTTCGGGGTTGGAATGGGCAGCTGGCATACCAAGCGCTACAATTGGCGGAGCAATTTACGGACATGCGCAGGCATTTGGAATAAAAATTTCCGATACGATAAAAGAGGTTACGACAATAAATTTAAAAACTTTAGAAATTAAAAAGTTTTTAAGAAAACAGTGCCAGTTTTCTTTAAAAAACAGTATTTTTAAAAAAACAAAAAAATTTGTAATTATTTCTGCTGTTTTGAAACTAAAGGAAAAAAATACAAAAGAAGTAAAAAAATCAATTAAAGAGTTTCTGGACTATAGGAAAAATGGGCACCCAATGAAATTTTCTTCGGCCGGGTCGACGTTTGTAAATCCCGAAGCAAAAATTAAAAATAAAAAATTATTAATAAAATTTCCGGAATTGGTTGTGTATAATAAAAAAGGAATAATACCCGCAGGATTTTTGATTGCAAAGTGCGGGCTGGCGGGAAGAAAAATCGGAAGCGCGCAAATTTCAGAAAAACACGCAAATTTTATTTTAAATTTGGGCGGAGCCAAAGCTAAAGATATTTTAGCTTTAATAAAGCTGGCAAAAAAAGAAGTTAAAAAAAAATTTAACATAAATATGGAAACAGAGGTTCAGCTCATAGGATTTTAATAATTGGCAGGCATAATAAATAATATATCTATGAAAATTATTACAAAAGGGAAAAATATAAACTTGTCTGAATCACTGGTTATTTTTATTGAAAAAAAGTTTTTAGGCCTCAAAAAATTTATAAAAATTTTAAAACGTGAAGATAATCCGCCAGCCGGTGGAGGAAAAACTTTGGCTGAGGTTTTTGTTGAAGCGGAAAAAGAAACAAAACGGCATAGAAAAGGAGAAATTTTTTGCGTAAAATCAAGAGTTTACCTTCCCGGCAAGGAAATTGTTTCAGAGGCCAGAGCCGATGATTTACAAAAAGCAGTTGTGGATGCAAAAGACGGACTGAAGCTGGAAATTGAAAAGTATAAATTTAAAAAAATTGACAAAATCCGCCGCGCGCAGAGAAAGCAAAATCGCATTGAATAAATGCGATTTTTCGTATAAGCTAAATGTATGCGGCGTTTGCCGCCAATATATGTCAATTTTATCAAAATTTTTTGGGGATCCTAATGAGAAGTTTATAAAAAGCTTAGCTCCGATTGTTGAAAAAATAAACTCTTTTTCCGTAAAAGGCCTGCCAGCCTCGGGCTGGGAGCTAAAAAAGAAAACTTTGGAATTTAAAGAGCGTTTGACAAAAGGCGAGACTCTGGATGAAATTTTGCCGGAGGCTTTTGCTTGCGCTAGAGAAGCTGGGAAAAGAACTTTAAACCAGCGCCATTTTGACGCGCAGATGATTGGCGGAATTGTTTTGCATCAAGGAAAAATTGCTGAAATGAAAACCGGCGAAGGAAAAACTCTGGCAGCAACTTTGCCCGCCTATTTAAACGCCTTGGAAGGAAAGGGTGTTCATATTGTTACGGTAAACGATTATTTGGCAAAAAGGGATATGGTTTGGATGGGCCAAATTTATGAAGCGCTTGGAATGAGCGTTGGTTGCATTACCAATGAATCGGGATATATATACGACCCAAAATATGGGTCGGAAATTCGAAATTCGAAATTCGAAATTCGAAATGACGGAGAGTTGGATAAAAAAAGAGACGAGCTTGGTGGATTCAAGGTGGTACAGGAATTTCTGAAGCCTTGCTCAAAAAAAGAATCTTATGCGGCAGATATTACTTACGGAACCAATAATGAATTTGGGTTTGATTATTTGCGCGATAATATGGCATACGAAAAAAACCAGGAAGTCCAGCGTTCCGCCGGAGGCGGATCCGCCTTTGGCGGAAATTTTGTAATTGTTGACGAAGTTGATTCAATTCTAATTGACGAGGCTAGAGTGCCATTAATTATTTCCGGGCAAGCCGAAGACGCAACAGAAAAATATTATACTTTTGCAAAAGTTATTTCAACTTTAGAAAAAATTTCCGATTTTGAACTTGATGAAAAAATGAAGGCGGTAAATTTTACAGAAGCCGGGCAAAATAAAATTGTTAAAAAATTGGGATTTGATCCGTGGCTGGACAACGACATTACCACAACGCATCAATTGGAATCTGCGCTAAAAGCCAAAGCATTATTTTTAAAAGATAGAGATTATACTGTAAAAAACGGAGAAATTTTAATTATAGATGAATTTACCGGAAGAATTTTACCTGGCAGAAGGTGGTCGGGAGGATTGCACCAAGCGGTTGAGGCAAAAGAAGGAGTTGTTGTGCAACCAGAGTCTATTACAATGGCAACAATTACTTTTCAAAACTATTTCAGGATGTATAAAAAATTAGCAGGCATGACCGGAACAGCTTTAACTTCGGCTGAAGAATTTGATAAAGTTTACAAGCTGGAGGTTGTGGCAATTCCTCCCAATAAAGCTATGGCCCGCCAAGATCTTGCAGATAAAATTTTTAAAACAGAGGCCGGAAAATTTACGGCAGTTATAAAAGAAATTGAAGAGTTAAATAAAAAAGGCCAGCCAATTTTGGTTGGCACAAGGTCTGTTGAAAGAAATGAATATTTGGGAAAACTGCTCCAAACAAAAGGAATTGCACACAATATTTTAAATGCAAAAAACCATGAAAGGGAAGGAGAAATTATTGCCCAAGCCGGAAAAAGGGGAGCAGTAACAATTGCCACAAATATGGCGGGTCGCGGAGTGGATATTATTTTGGGCGGAAATCCTTCGATTGTTGAAATTGCAGAGGAAGTAAAAAAACTTGGCGGGCTTCATGTAATTGGTACAGAACGCCACGATGCAAGAAGAATTGACAATCAGTTAAGGGGGAGGTCCGGCAGGCAGGGAGATCCTGGCAGCACGCAATTTTTTGTTTCTCTGGAAGATGATTTAATGCGCATTTTTGGCGGGGACAAAATAAAAGGTTTGATGACCGCGCTAAAAATTCCAGAAGACGAGCCAATCCAGGCCGGAATGATTTCCGGAGCGATTGAATCTGCGCAGGAAAAAATTGAAGGCTTTAATTTTGACGCAAGGCATCATCTTTTGGAATATGACGATGTCTTAAATAAGCACAGAGAAATAATTTACAAAAAACGCGCGTCGTTTCTTAACGATGAACCCGACCAAATGAAAAAGATTATTTCTTTGAGAGTTTTGGATATGCTTTGGCAGGAACACTTGAGTTATATGGACCATATTAGGGACTCTGTGCGTTTGCGAGCATACGGTGGAAGGGATCCTTTGGTTGAGTATAAAAATGAAGGCCACAAAGCATTCGGCCAATTATTGGTGACAATTGACGCAAACATTACGGAAAATATAAAAAAAGCCGGAGAGCAAAAATTTCAAAACCCAATGCCCAAATTCCAACCAAATCCAAATTCCCAAATCCAAAATAAAAACATCGGACGGAACGATGAGTGCCCGTGCGGTTCGGGTAAAAAATGGAAAAAGTGCGGAATGTTGAACGCAGAAGAGCACAAAAGAAATATGACCCGAATTAAATAGAATTTTAATCTTTCGCGTATTACTATTGACACAGATATATCATAAATGATATACTCAAATATAGAGTACAAAGTAAAGTTTTATGAGCGATCAGATGATGGGAAAAGTCCGGTTCTTGAATATTTTGATAAATTAAGTAAAAAAAGAGAGGGAGAAGGTTTTGAAATATATTGAGTACTTAAAATTACACGAAGGTGTTTTAGACGAGCCATATTCAAAGCAAATAAAAGGTAAGATTAGAGAATTAAGAGTTGATTTTTCAAAAAACAGACACAGAATATTCTATTTTACTTTTATAAATAAAAATATAATTTTATTGCATGCATTTTTGAAAAAGACGCCAAAAACACCACTTGGTGAAATTAAGAAGGCTGAACAAAATTATAATGACGTTATAAATAATCCAAAAATCTATGAAAACTAAAAACATAAAAAAAGCAATTGATTTCGATGACTATTTAAAAGAGCAGTTGAAAGACCCTGAATTTAAAAAAGGGTACGACGAATATGGAAGGCAATTAGAAATTGCTTATCAGATTTTGCAATTAAGAAAAAAGAAAAAATTGTCTCAGGCTCAGCTCGCAAAGAAAATTGGAACGAAGCAAAGCAATATTGCCAGGATGGAGTCTGGTCAGCAGAATTTTTCAGTGGAAATTTTAGAAAAAATAGCCGATGCTTTTGGCTGTAACCTGAAGATAGTTTTCTGCAAATAATTTTTAAAATGTCATCCCTCTCCTCGCCCCGCGAGGGGATTTTTTGGTATTCGATATTTATAGGGAACAACTCGAAGGATTAACCGACGGAGGACATCCCGGCTATCCATGATTTACATCGAAAGAAGATATTTTAGCTGATGAACAAGCTTTGAAAACTGGACAATTTGGTAAATCAATTGGCTTTGCCGTAGAACGATCGAAAAAAGTTGTAAAAATAGTTTGATTTGGAAAAATCAGAGTCAATTTTATAATGATTTAGCCAACGGAACAATTGATTCTGAAACAGAAGCAGGAACTTGGTATAACACATTTGATAAAATAGTTTCAACGATTGATCTGTTTTAATATTTAATTCGGTAAGAAACAAAACGCCCGATGACATAAAGGGCGTTTTTGTTTATAACTTTACAAGAGTTGACAGAGTGATTTTGGACTGGACAAGGGTTTATGAGCTGATAGAATGACTTTAGACGAACAAAGGAAAAAATGAAAAAATGCGGAATGCTGAACACAGAAGAGCATCAGAAATTAGTGGCACAAAAATAAGGATTGTTGCACATCTTGACATGGATGCGTTTTTTGCTTCGTTGGAAGAAGCAGGGAGCGAGATTTTTATGGGAAAACCCATTGTTGTGGGAGCTGATCCTAAAAATGGAAACGGCAGAGGGGTTGTTTCAACCGCAAATTATAAAGCGCGGGAATATGGAATACATTCTGCTATGCCAATTTCACGGGCTTGGCAACTGTCAGAAAAAGCAAAAGCTGAAGGAAAGCCAGAAGCTGTATTTGTGCAGCCGGATTTTGAAAGGTATAAAAAAGCTTCTAAAGAAGTTTTTGAAATAATAAAAAAATACGCGAGTGAAATTGAGCCGGCCAGCATAGACGAATTTTATTTTGATTTATCTTTTACAAAAAGTTTTAAAAAAGCAGAAGAAATTTGTAAAAAAATAAAAAAAGAAATAAAAGAAAAGTTGAAAGTCACGTGTTCAGTGGGAATTGGGAGTAACAAATTAATTTCAAAAATTTCTGCGGGGATGAAAAAACCTGATGGATTAGTTATAATAAAAGATAGTCCGCCAGCCGGCGGATCTGAAAAATTTTTAGAGCCTTTGTCAATACGGAAAATTCCGGGCATTGGACCTAAAACAGGAGAAAAATTTAATGCGCTTGGAATTGAAACAATAAAAGATTTAAAAAAACTTTCAAAAGAAAAATTGCAGGAATTGTTTGGCAAATGGGGAACAGATATTTATTTTAAAGCCCGGGGCATTGATGACTCGCCAATTGTTGAAAACCGAGAGGCAAAGTCAATTGGAGAACAAGCGACTTTTCAGCGCGACACTTTAAATTTTATTTATATTGGGGAGGTTTTTGAAAATCTTTGCGCAGGAGTTTTTAAACGTTTTACGCAGTCGGGATTTAAGAGTTTTAGAACAGTAGGTATTACCGTAAGATTTTCTGATTTTCAAACATATACTGCCGCCAAAACATTAAAAAATCCAACCGATAAAGAAAAAGATTTTAAGCTGGAAACGATCAAACTTTTACTGCCGTATTTGGACAAAAGAAAAAACCCAAACAAAAAATTAATTCGCTTAATTGGCGTTAAAATAGAAAAACTTAAATAAAAAATGAAAATATCAAAAATTATAGTTTTATTTTTAATAGTCGCCGCATTTATAGCGGGCGTGTATTTTTCCGCCCAAGGCGGACCAGCCTCGGGCTGGAGAGATAACTTAATTAGATATTTTAATAGTTTTACAAAGCAAGTGCAAGATTTAAAAACTCAGGATTTCGGGAAAATTATTTCTGAAGTTGAAAAAAAAGTTTTTGAGCCCGGACCCTTAAGTATCGGGGGATCCGAAAAGCAAATCATTTTGTTAAAAAGCAAAATAATTTCAGAAACCAATTTGCAACGCCAGCAAAATGGGAATTTGCCGGCTTTAAAAGAAAATGCAAAACTTGATGAAGCGGCCGCAGCAAAAGCTAATGATATGTTTTTGCGGCAATATTTTGAACACGTTTCTCCAGCCGGAATAGATCCCGGCAAACTGGTTCAAAATTATGGGTATGATTACATAGCGGCCGGAGAAAATTTAATTTTGGGAAATTTTGCTTCAGAAAAAGAAGCGGTTCAAGATTGGATGAATAGCCCCGGTCACAGGGCAAATATCTTAAACAACAGGTATTCAGAAATTGGAGTTGCGATAATTAAGGGGACTTATAACAAAGAAACAGTTTGGATTGGCGTACAAGAATTTGGTTTGCCGCTGGCAACTTGCTCCTCCCCCGATGAAAATTTGAAAAGCCAAATTAATTTAGAAAAAAGCCAGCTGGAAATTTTGTTGTCTCAAATTGATGAGAAAAAAAATCAAATTGACGGCGCCGTCCAGAATAATCCGGCTTATAATAAAATGATTGAAAACTACAACCAAGCAGTTGCGCAATATAATTCTTTAGCCGAGCAGATAAAGCAGAATATTGCAAATTTTAATAATCAAGTAAATATTTTTAACAACTGTGTCGCCGGAAATTAATTTTTATGAAATATAATAAATTAGTCAGGGATAAAATTCCCGAATATATAAAAAGCAAGGGTGGCAATCCTGTAGTCCATATTGCAGATGACGGTGAGTATTGGCAAAAACTAAGAGAAAAATTACAGGAAGAAGTTGGTGAATTTTTAGAAGCAGAAAACGTTGAGGAAAAAGCAGATATTTTAGAAGTTATTGACGCAATTTTGGATTTTAAACAATTTAATAAAAATGAATTAGAAACCGTAAAAAACAAAAAATCAGGCGAACGTGGAAAATTTAAAGATAAAATAATCCTTGAAGAATCGTAATTTAAAACTAATATGACAATTCTTATATTCTCGAGAATGTAAGAATATTGTATAATTAAAGTATGAAGAATTCAAAACAAATCGAAAAGCATATTAAGGGTATTGCAAATCATAGAAGAATTGATATTTTATTTTTAATTGCGTCCAGTAGCGGAATACCGTTAGATGACATCGCGAAAAGTTTGAATTGCAATTTTAAAACTATTTCAGGGCATACCTTAAAATTAGTTAACGCAGGATTGGTTGATAAAAATTACAATGGGAGGATGATTTTACACTCGTTGTCTCCCTATGGGAAAATTTTTGTCAGATTCTTAGAAAATTTTAAAAAGTTATAGAAACTATTATTCTTGCATTCTCGAGAATGTGAGAATATGTAATGTAATGGTGGGATGATAAAAATTGGAAAATATGAGCATTATAAAATGAAAATAAATATTGGGTCAAAAAATAAAAATAAAATTGAGGCGCTCAGAGAAATTTTAAAGGATTACCCGGATTTTTGCAGCACAAGGGTTGTTTCTATGGAAGTAAGTTCTGATATTTCTGACCAGCCTAAATCTCTGGACGAAACAATTAAAGGAGCAATGAATAGAGCCAGAAATGCTTTTGATGATTGCGATTATAGTTTTGGGATTGAATCCGGTCTTATGAATGTTCCTGAAACTAAAACCGGTTATATGGATTTTACCTGTTGCGCAATTTATGATGGTAAAAAGTTTCATTTAGGTTTGTCTTCAGCCTTTGAGCATCCAAAAGTTGTAATGGATCAAATTTTTAACAATGGTCTGGACGCTAGCAGAGCATTCCACGCAGCCGGATTAACGGATGACACTTATATAGGATATAGCGAAGGGATTATTGGGCTATTAACAAAAAATAGGCTCACAAGAAAAGAATATACAAAGGAAGCAATCAGGACGGCTTTAATACATATAGAAAATAAAAATTTATATTAATATGAAGAAAATAATGACACTTGGCATAATCCAGCAGCAGAAAAAAATCTTGCTTGGAATGAAGAAACGCGGGTTTGGAATGGGCAGGTGGAATGGCTTTGGCGGAAAAGTAAATGAGGGCGAAACTATTGAGGGGGCACTGAAAAGGGAAATGCTTGAAGAATGCAGTATTGTGCCAGAAGACATTGTAAAATTGGGAGTTCTAAATTTTTCATGGAATAATAAAGATGATGTTTGCGAAGTCCACATCTTTAAAATAAATAATTTCAGCGGAATTCCAACAGAGTCAGAAGAAATGCGGCCGGAATGGTTTGATGCAAAAGAAATTCCTTTTAGCCAAATGTGGCAAGACGATATTTTTTGGATGCCGTTATTTTTGGAAAATAGAAAATTTCGCGGCAAATTTATTTTTGATGATTTAGATAATATTTTGGAAAAAGAATTAAGTGAAGTTGAAAGCATATAAAATATGAAAATTGCAATTGTTTCAGATACGCATAATAATTGGGCAAATTTTAAAAAAGCAATTGAGTGGATAAAAAAAGAAAAAATCCAGCTGATTTTTCATTGCGGAGATATTTCCAGCCAGGAAACAATTGACGATGCAAGAAAACTTTTTGAAAATGATATAAAATTTGTTAAGGGCAATGCCGATTATGATATGCCGGACTTGCCGGATTTTATGGAATTGGAAATTGAGAACAAAAAAGTCACTTTTGCGCATTTTCCCGCTGAAGCAAAAAAAATGGCGCAATCGGGTAAGTATGATATGGTTTTTTACGGCCACACACATAAAGCTTGCCTTGCCCGCCGAAGCCTTGGCGAAGGCGGGGGAGGAAAAAGCAAAGAATGCTTGTTAGTTAATCCGGGCGAACTTGCCGGCCAATTTTACAAACCAACCTTTGCGGTTTACGACACAGCCACCGGCGAGTTGAGTCTCAAAATTTTAGAAATGCTATAAAAATGCCAATACGCCATAAGATTGCGGTCGCAGAGCTGTGGAGTATATCTGCTTTTTGTTATTTTTGTTGCTCGAGGGCAAGCGGCATTTTTTTACGGGCTTGATTATTTTGCGAAGCTAAGCTATAATTGTTTTATTACTTTTAATACTGGATTCCCGCCCTTACAGGACCTTCGGCTTTCGCGGGAATGACAATTATATGGCACAGAAATATTATATATTTTTTGGAGTAATTGTCCTGGCAATTCTTGCCGGGATTTTTGCATATCCAAATTATTACAATAAATCAGTTGATTATTTGAACCACAAAATGTCGTGGACACTTCCGCATTTTTTTGAAAAGCCATATGTTTTGGGGCTTGATTTGCAAGGGGGGGTCAGTTTGGTTTATCAGGCAGATTTAAGCCAGACGGCAGATAAAACAGGCGCAATGTCCGGGTTAAGAGATGTAATTGAAAGAAGGGTAAATATGTTTGGAGTTTCCGAGCCTATTGTGCAAATTCAGGGTCAAGACCGGTTGCTTGTGGAGTTGCCCGGAGTTACAAATGTTGAGCAGGCAATTTCAATGATTGGCCAAACTCCATATTTGGAATTTGACGAAGAAAGAACCGCCGAAGAAACCAAACAAATTTTGGATATTATAAAACAAGTCCAGGACGCTCAAACAAAAAAAGAGGACGTTACAAAAATTGCAAATTGGCAGCAAGCTTTGCAGAATCCGTATTTTAAACCAACAGATTTAACTGGAAAATATTTAACAAGAGCATCTGTTATTTTTGACCCGACAACTTATAAGCCTCAAATTCAATTACAGTTTAACGCGGAAGGCGATAAAATTTTTGCAGATGTCAGTGGCAGAAATATTAAAAAGCCTTTGGCGATATTTTTGGATGGAGCTTCTATTATAGACACTAATGGCGATGGAAAAATTGACGGCCAAGATATGTATGCTCCAATTGTTGAAAACAAAATTACAGGCGGAAAAGCGGTAATTACAGGTGACATGAGCACGCAAGCTGCTAACTCCCTTGCGTCTAGATTAAATTCAGGAGCTTTGCCTGTGAAAATTGGGAGTCCGATTTCGCAAGAAACTGTTGGGCCAACTTTGGGAGCTGTTTCTCTTCAGAAATCGCTTGTAGCAGGACTGTTTGGCCTTCTGGCAGTAGTTATTTTTATGGTAGTGTTTTATAGGTTTCCGGGGGTGCTGGCCAGCTTTGCCCTTGTGGTGTATGTGGCTCTGACTCTGGCCATTTTCAAGCTCATTCCCGTAACCTTGACCTTGGCAGGCATTGGAGGTTTTATACTTTCTATCGGAATGGCGGTTGACGCGAATATTTTAATTTTCGCCAGAATGAAAGAAGAAATAAAATCCGGAAAAGGTTTGGCTCAGTCAATTGATGAGGGCTTTAAAAGAGCCTGGCCGTCAATTCGCGATAGCAACTTTAACTCTTTAATTGTTTGCGTGATTTTATTTTTTGTAGCAACCTCTTTTATCAAAGGATTTGCTTTTACTTTGGCGTTGGGCATTATTGTTTCATTATTTTCGGCAATATTCATAACAAGAATATTCTTAATGGTTTTTATTGGCAAGTGGGCCGAAAAAGCCAAATGGATTCTATAATTTAATTATCACCCGTCATTGCGAGGAACGAAGTGACGAAGCAATCCAGAGTTATAGATTGCCGCGTCGCCCTTACAGGATCTTCGACCTGAGGGCTCCTCGCAATGACAATAACCTTTTATGCAATTTAATTTTACAAAATATTCGGCAGTTTATTACGCAATTTCCGGCATTTTAATTATTGCCTCGATTGTTTCGTTATTTATGTTCGGCTTGAAGTTTGGGATTGAGTTTACCGGCGGAAGCAATATGGAAATTAGCTTTACAGAAACCCGGCCTTCAAACGAGACAATCCAAAACGCCTTAAAAAGTTTTAGTTTGGGAGAAATTATTGTAAAGCCAACGGGGCAGAGTGAAGCAATTTTGCAATTTAAGGGAGTTGACGAAACAACTCACCAGAAAATTTTAGCCGAACTAAATAAATTGTCTCCTGCTTCAGAAAAAAGCTTCCAATATATCGGTCCTTCAATCGGCCAAGAATTAAGAAATAAAACCGAGCTGGCAATTGCGCTGGCGCTTTTGGCAATTACTTTATACATTGCTTTTGCTTTCAGAAAAGTTTCAAGGCCTGTAAGTTCATGGAAATATGGAATTGCATCTTTAATTGCTTTGTTCCACGACATCTTGATTCCGCTGGGAGTTTTTTCTGTTTTGGGGCATTTTTATAATGTTGAAATAACCATTCCAATTGTTGCCGCGCTTTTAACCATACTCGGTTTTTCTGTGCACGATACGATTGTTATTTTTGACAGAATCAGGGAAAATATTTTAAGAAGGGGAATGGGCCAGTTTGAAGATACGGTAAACTGGAGCTTGACGCAAACGCTTGGCAGATCTATTTCTACTGTGGCTACAGTAGAATTTGTTTTGATTGCTTTGTATTTTTTTGGCGGAGAAACTTTAAAACATTTTTCTTTGGCTTTGATAATCGGAATTACTTCCGGAACATATTCCTCTATTTTTATTGCCAGCCCGTTGTTAGTTTCTTGGTATAAAAGGGGGGCTTGACATACGGTATTTAATATGATAAACTGTAAATATGAACAAAATCAATTATAAACAAGCATATCAAAAGTTTACCAAAGGTCTTAGCCCGAAAACTAAAGATATTTTTGATCGCAGGTTTGGGGTAAAAACCGGCTCTCCGGAAACATTAGAAGCCATTGGAAAAATTTTTGGCATTACAAGAGAAAGAGTTCGTCAAATTGAAGAGGCTGGTTTTAATCATGTAAGAAAAAACAACAAAGAAGCCATAGACGCTATTTACGCAGATTTTACAAATTATTTTTCAGAACAAGGGGGGTTTAAAAAAGAAGAAAATATTTTGGAAGAATTAGGAGGAAAAACTCAAAAACCTTATATTTTATTTTTGCTTACATTGGGCGAGCAATTTACAAGAGTTTGCGAGAAAAAAGATTATCACTATTTTTGGTCTCATAATGAAAGCCCTCAAACAAAAATAAAAGAAACCTTGAATTCTTTGGTTTCTGAAATGCAAAAAATTGGAAGCCCCATTTCTGGAAAAGATTTTCACGAGAAGGTAGCTTTAAAGCAAAGGCTTTCAGAACAGGCAACTTTGTCTTATTTGGAAGTTTCAAAAAGAATCCAGCCAAACAAAGAGGGAGCCTTGGGATTGATTGAGTGGCCGGAAATAAAACCAAGAGGGGTAAAGGACAAAGCATTTTTGGTTTTTAAAAAACACGGAAAGCCTTTGCATTTTACAGAGGTCGCAAGCTTGATAGACAAAATGGAATATAATTTGCCAAACAAAAAAACTTATCCTCAAACAGTCCATAACGAACTTATAAAAGACGCAAGATTTGTTTTGGTGGGCAGGGGAACTTACGCGCTTAGCGAATGGGGATATGTTCCGGGAACAATTAAAGATATAATTACAAAAGTTTTGAAAGAAAATAATGAGCCGCTTCATAAAGATTTGGTTGTGGAAAAAGTTTTGGCTCAAAGATTGGTTGCAAAAAATACCGTGCTAATGAACTTAAACAATAAAAAGCATTTTGCAAAAGATGCCAATGAAAAATATTTCTTAAAGGGCGTTCAAGGAAAAGTACAAGCAGTGTAATTAAAATAAAAAAAGACACTCGACCAACTCGGCCGAGTGTTTTTTGTTGTATTATTGAGGATAAAAAACTCTGACTTTGTAACTACGATCGTATTAACAGTGTCAGAGTATGATTTTATTATTGCCAGAAAAGTGTTGATTAGTAAATTGCATTGCGATATAATAAGTAAAGTTGGCGAGTTGATGTATAGATTTGGATTTATATTGTATAGATTTATAAATTGTGATATATTTATGTTATGGAACAAAATAATGATGATTTATTAACAATAAGTGAGGCGGCAGAATTATTGGGCGTTTCTATTATGACTTTACGGCGTTGGGATGAGAACGGCCGGCTGGTTTCAATTAGAAAAAAAGAAGGCGGAAATAGATATTACAGAAAAACGGACATAGAGGTTTTTTTAAGCGATTTATTTGAAATCGCCAAAGATTGGGTTTTAAATGACAGCGATTTACCGGAAAGTTTTTATTGTCAAAACAGCGCAGTATTCCAATCGCGTCTTATAAAAATGGAAACTTTAATGTTGCAAAGTACGCTTGTTGAAAATTTTTCTTCCAAAATTGTTTCTATTGCCGGTGAAATTGGGAACAATTCTTTTGACCATAATTTGGCTCAATGGCCGGATATTCCTGGAATTTTTTTTGCGTATGATTTAAATAAAAAGCAAATTGTTTTAGCTGACAGAGGGTTGGGAGTTATGAAAACTCTAAAAAGAGTAAAGCCGGAAATTGAAAATGATAAACAAGCTTTAAATGTTGCTTTTACTGAAATTATTTCCGGAAGAGCTCCGGAAGAAAGAGGGAATGGCTTAAAATATGTGAAATTTATCATTTCAAAAAATTCCATAAATTTATTTTTTCAAACAGGAAACGCAGTATTAAATTTAAGCGCCAATAATTCTGAATTGAAAATATCTGAGGCAAAAGATAATTTTCACGGATGTTTGGTTTTAATAAAATGGTAATTGAATTAAAAAAAATTGGAACAACTTTAATTTCAAGACAAACCGGCAAAGAAGCATTTTTAGCAATACAGCCTATTTTGCAAAATGTAAAAAGCGGCGAGGCAGTTGAAATTGACTTTAAGGGTGTATTAACTTTTTCTCCTTCTTGGGGAGCTGAATTTTTGATGCCTCTTTTAAAAAAATACGGCGATAATTTAATTTTAAAAAATACACGTAACGGATCGGTCCAATCAACCTTGGAATTTTTGGAACAAATTGAAAACAAAAAATTTATGCGATATAATAAGTAAAGTATGGATGTTTTTACAACGGGTTTAATTGTTTTGTTTGCAATGACGGCGATATTTTATATTGTTTTGTTTTCGTTTATTTTTTATTGGCATCTGGCAAAGATTTCTTTTGTGATTGTGCCAATGATTTTTACTTTTGAATTTTTTGCAATCGGATTTTTTGTTGTTTGCATTGTTTCTATTATTCTTAATTATTTACCCGGAATAATAAGGCTTTTAGGGTTATAAAATTATGGGTTTGAAAATATCAGAACGTTTCTTTTGGTGGGATTGGCTGGACAAAATGGTGCTGGCTGCTTTTTGGTGGGTGCTTTTATTTATTATAATTTTATGGGTGCCATTTTTGCGAGTTTGGTGGTGGATTTTTTTACCATTAATGCTTTCAACACAATTAAAAACTCTTTATTTATGGTGGATTGGCTGGGATTTTGATTATGCAAAACAAAAATGGGTTGTTTTGGAGGTAATACCGCCGAGAGAAGTTTTAACACCAATAAAAGCTATGGAAGATATTTTCGCAACCGTCTGGCCAATTTACGATGGCGGTAATTTTAGAGAAGTATGGTGCGATGGAGAATTGCAATGGTCTCCTTATTGGTTTTCTTTTGAGATGGCAAGCATTGAGGGAACAATTCATTTTTATTTAAGGTTTATGCGCCAGCATAAAAATGTGATTGAAACTACATTATTCGGGCATTATCCCGATATTGAAATACGCGAAGTTCCAGATTATGTAAAATTAGTTCCGCCGACAATTCCAAACGACGAATGGAATATGTACGGGGAAGACTATATATTTACACAACCGGATGCAGTTCCCTTAAGAACTTATGAAAAGTTTTTTGAACCGCAAGGCGAAAGAATTTCTGCTGAAGAAAAAAGAATTGACCCAATTTCCACTTTAATGGAATCAATGGCAAGGCTTGGTCCGGGCGAACACCTTTGGGTTCAATATGTGTTATATCCAGTAACAGATTTTGATGAGCCAGAATGGAGAAAAGTTGGGCAAAAAATAGTAAATAAATTAGCAAAACGCCCGGAGAAAAAAACGACCACTATTTGGCAGGATTTGATTAGTATTTTAGGAATGGTTATCAGGGGTCCGGACAAAGAAGGTGAGAAGTTTTCATGGCCAACCGAAGAAGATGAAGAAACGGGCGAGCGCCAAATTTCATTGACGCCGGGCGAAAGAGAACTTATTACAGAAATTGAAAACAAACTAAGAAAGCCTGTATTTAAAACAGCTTTAAGGGCTATTTATGTTGCAAAAAGAGAAAACTGGAGCGCGCCAAACCGAGTTGCCTTTAGGAATTATGTGGCGCATTTTACTTTGTCTAATTATAATAGGCTTTCCTGGTCAAACCGAACAAGGCCGAGAGTCCATTATTTTTGGAGAGAAAGAAGGGTGTTTTTGAGGGCCAGAAAAATGTTTAGGATGGCTGTTTTAAGATTCCCGACACTTTTTCCAGACAGGAGAGCCGAACTTCCAATTTTAAGCACAGAAGAACTGGCCTCAATGTACCATTTTCCGATTAAAGTTACAGGTATGACAGTTCCCGCATTGTCTAAAATTGAATCAAAAAAGGCCGGGCCTCCGCCAAATTTGCCTGTAGAATAGTAAATAATACTAATCTGCGGATTTTATAACTAATCTACGGAAATTCTAATTACTAATTTGCAAATAATATGGCAGAATTACTTTATCCCGATCTTTCGTATAAGTTAAACGGTATTTTGTTTAAAGTCCATAATAATTTAGGGCAATTCAGGGGAGAAAAAGAATACGGAGATTTGATAGAAAATTATTTGAAGGAAAGTGGTGTGAACTATGAACGTGAAAAAACATTGCCTGTTTCTTTTGAAAATGATCAACAAAGAAATAGAGTAGATTTTTTAATTGAAGATAAAATAATTTTAGAACTAAAAGCTAAAAGGTTTGTTGAAAAAGAAGATTATTACCAAGTAAAGCGATATTTAGAAGCATTGAATAAATCGTTGGGAATTTTGGTAAATTTTCGAAGAAAATATATTACGCCGAAAAGAATTGTAAATTTTTCTTGAAAATTTTATATTTGTATATTAGGATTTTAGTAGATTAGAATAAAATTAGTAGATTAGTATTATTGCCATGTCAAAAGATTTAACATTTATTGCTCAAACAAATTTTCGCAACGCCAACCAAAAATTCGGAATTAAAAAAACCGATCGCCGCCAGCACATGTATGTGATTGGAAAAACCGGAGTCGGCAAAACGGGTTTTTTAAAGAATATGGCCTTGCAAGATATCAATAACGGGCAAGGGCTTGCTATTATTGACCCGCACGGAGAATTTGTTGAAGAAATTTTAGACAGCATTCCTCCTCATAGAATAAATGATGTGGTTTATTTTAACCCAGCTGATATGGAATTTCCGGTTAGTTTTAATATTATGGATGTGCCCGATCCAAGATATAAACACTTGATTGCATCGGGATTGATTGGCATTTTTACAAAAATTTGGGCAAATGTGTGGTCGGCTCGTATGGAATATATTTTAGCAAATTGCATTTTAGCTTTGCTCGATACTCCTGGCACCACGCTTTTGGGCATTCCAAGAATGCTGGTTGACAGGGATTACCGCCAAAAAATTATTAACAATCTTAAAGACCCGGTTGTAAAATCATTTTGGGTTAATGAATATGAAGAGTGGGAATCGCGGTATAGAAACGAAGCTATTGCTCCGGTGCAAAATAAAGTTGGGCAGTTTTTGAATGTTTCTTTTGTGAGAAATATTGTGGGACAAGCCAAAAACACAATTGATATTGAGTATATAATGAATAACCAGAAAATTCTGCTGGTTAATGTTTCAAAGGGCAGAATTGGCGAAGATAATGCGGCTATTTTGGGAGCTATGATTATTACAAAAATACAATTGGCGGCAATGGAGCGTGTTAGAATTCCTGAAGATGAAAGAAAAGATTTTTATTTATACGTTGACGAGTTCCAAAATTTTGCCACAGATTCTTTTGTGAATATTTTGTCAGAGGCCCGCAAATACCGTTTGGATTTGACTATTGCCCATCAATACGTCGGCCAGCTGGTTACCGATACAAGCACTGCTGTTCGCGATGCTGTTTTTGGGAACGTGGGCACAATGGTTTCTTTTCGCGTGGGAGCTTCCGACGCAGAATTTTTGGAGCCAGAGTTTACCCCGGAATTTTTGCAGGACGATTTAATTCGTTTGGCCAACCGCGATATTTACATAAAACTTATGATAGACGGCATTACTTCCAGGCCATTTTCAGCCAGAACCATTACAGTTGCCCCCATTGAAAAAGATAATAAAAAACACGATGAAATTATCAGAATTTCCAGGTCAAAGTATGCCCACACCGTAAAATCTGTTGAAGAAGAAATTAATCGTTGGGCGGCAAATATGGATGTGCCTGCGCGTAATCTTTCTGATATTTCTAATCCGAAAATTTCATTTTCAAATAAACCAAGTAATCCTCGTCCTTCTGATTCAACCCTCGGTCGCAGCCCTACGGGCGCGGCAAAGTTATACGATGTTAAATGTTCAAATTGCGGAAAAGATACGAAGGTTGTTTTTGAGCCGGTTGCCGGAAGGCCTGTTTATTGCAAATCGTGCTTGAAAAAAATAAAAGCTGGGGAAATAAAATTAGACCTGTCTATCGGTAGGCAAGCAAAAGCCCAAGACTTTGACCCTCTTCGCCAAAGTTACAGCGAAACAAATATAACTAAACCAGCAGAGCGAGCCGAAAATAAAACAGAAAAAAATACGGCTTTGGCAGATTTGGGAATAGAGTTTGAAAATAAAAAAGAGCCAAAAATAGAAAATGTATCTTTCCACTCTTCGGGCAGACGACAGGGCGATTCAAGGGAACAGAAACCCGCCTCCGCCCCACACGGCGGGGCTCCCTCGAGGCGCAGAGAAATTAATTTGTCTGAATTAAAAAAAGCGTTAGAGGAATCTTTAGAAAAACCCGAGTCGAAAGAAAAACCCGCCATTGTGAGCCAGCAGGCGAAGCAATCTAAAAATGGCGACGACAAAAAGAATATAATAAAACCCGGAGAAAAAAT
>MHPJ01000018.1 GCA_001822065.1 Candidatus Staskawiczbacteria bacterium RIFOXYB1_FULL_37_44
TCACGACAGGCAAAAAATTAAAACCTTCTATGGTGTCATTTTTTATGATGCAACCGAAATGATTTCGGTGTCATAGTTATTTGATTTGACACGGATCGTGTGTTAAATTACAGCTATGGAACGGTTTAGAATTATTACTAAAACAGAGCTGGAAAAACTGCCCAAAACGGCGGGTGTTTATTGTTTTACAGAAAATTACATACGTCGGACGTCTGTAATTTATATAGGCAAGGCAGTAAACCTGCAAAGCCGAGTGAAAAATCATTTTAATCAACCGTCATATCGGGATGATCTTTTTATAGATAAAATAAATAAAATTGGATATTTTGAAACCAACAATTCTGAAATTGAAGCCTTAATTTTGGAAGCCAATTTAATTAAAAAATACCAGCCCAAATATAATGTTGTTTGGAAAGACGGCAAGAATTATTTTTATGTTGCAATCGTAAAAAACCCTTCGACAAGCTCAGGGCAAGTCCCGTATATTTTTATTACGCACCAACCCAACTCGTCATTGCGAGGAAGGAGCGAAGCGACCGACGAAGCAATCCAGAGTGAAAGCACAAACTATAGATTGCCACGTCGCCCTTACAGGATCTTCGACCTGCGGGCTCCTCGCAATGACGGTATTGTTTATATCGGGCCTTTTGTTGAGGGCGCGGCGTTGAAAAAAACTTTGCGCTTTTTGCGTAAGGTGTTCCCCTATTATACAACAAAAAAACACCCAAAAAATAAATGCACATATTGCCATTTGGATTTATGTCCCGGACCCAATCCAGATTTGCCTGTGTACAAAAATAATATAAAAAAACTGATTTTAATTTTACAGGGCAAAAAAAACGCGGTTTTAAATTCTCTAAAAAAGGAAATGCGCGCCGCTTCAAAAGAAAATAAATTTGAAGAAGCTGGTAAGGTTCGCGATAAAATTTATGCCCTACAGCAAGTAATGTCGCACACTCATGTTATAAACATAGCTTCTCCAGTTTCTAACGATCGTGAAAATTTGGAGAAGCTTCTAAATTTAAAAAGAATTTCCAGAATAGAATGCTATGACATATCAAATATCCAAGGAAAATTTGCGACAGGATCAATGGTTGTTTTTATAAATGGATTTCCTGACAAAAATAAATACAGAAAATTTAAAATTCGCTTGCCCGAAAAACCAAATGATATTGCAATGTTAAAAGAAGTTTTGCAAAGGCGCTTCTCTCACCCAGAATGGCCATATCCTAATACAGTTTTAATTGACGGAGGAAAAGCGCAACTAAATATTGCAATTAGCGTTATTTATAACCTCGGTGTCATTGCGAGGAGCGAAGCGACGAAGCAATCTATGGTCCGTGCGCAAAACTCTGGATTGCCACGCTCGTCGCCCAAAGGACGAACTTCGCTCGCAATGACAGTAATGGCTATTGCAAAAGGACGGCAAGAGTTATTTATAGAAGGTCAAAAAAATCCAATTCCATTAAAACAGCTCCCGCAGGAAATTTACAATCTGATAAAAAATTTAGACGACGAAGCCCACCGCTTTGCCATTGCCTACCACAAAAAACTTCGCAAAAAAAATCTGTTAAAATGAAAAAGCGAGACAAGTGATTTTTTGTCTTTATAAAGACAAACATCTACACGTCTCGCCATTGGCTCAATAAGCCTTTTCCCTTTTCATTTCCTTTTTGAGCCGCTTCAGTTCCATCAAAATCAGTAGCCCAACTTTTTCCTCAATCTCACTTTCTGAGGGAATGATGGCAAATATTTCTTGCAACTTCACAATTCTCCGGTCTCTATCTTTGTCTGTTTTATCTCTTTTTGCCAGCCTAATCATTCTCATCAGAGCCTTATCTTCCAAAGAACTGCCCGCTAAAGCTCTATGAAAAATGCGAAGCCACTGCCCAAAGTTGGTTGAGGCGGTTTCGCCGTCACAACTTTCGATGTCCGTGAGCTCCGCAATTCTCACTGCTTTCTCTAAACTCATTTTTACTCCCGCTTCAAACATTTCCATATTTATCTCCTTTTGAAAGGGAAACGAGTGAACCGATAATTTTTTAATTTAGCATAAAAATATAATGATGTCAACGCTTGTATATTGTATTTATTTTAAAAATGTGATAATATGGTAAAATCTGATGAAGAAATTACTTTCTCAAATTGTTTCAGCCGGATTGGGTTTGTGGCTGGCAACATTATTGCCCATTGGAATTGTTGCCAGGGCATATCCCGATTCAAATTTTTTTGGTTTTCCTTTAACGGCCCAATGGGAAATTTTCTTGGTTTTAGGAATTGTGTTAGGACTGCTAAATTATTTTTTAAAACCGCTTTTAAAAACTATCGCCTTGCCCCTGGAAATTATTACTCTCGGACTTTTTACAATTGTAATAAATATGGCTTTGCTATGGCTTTTAGACTTAATGTTTGACGAGCTTTATATTCCTATATATTTACCTCTTCTATATATAACGCTGATTATTTGGGGATTTAACCTTATTATTCAAAAATTATTAATTAGAAACGAAAATTAAATAATTAGTATGAACCAAATTTTATTTTACACTCAAATTGCGGTATCTGTAATTTTAATTGCGCTCATAACAATACAGCAACGAGGAACTGCTTTAGGAGCTGGTTTTGGAGGCGGAGGAGAAGTTTACTCAACCAAGCGCGGGGCCCAAAAGAAAATTTACTACGCAACAATTGCGCTCGCAACTATTTTTCTTGTTTTGGGCGTATTAAATGTATTAATACCATAAATGAAGTTTCCCAAGTTTTCTCAATGGAAGCAAATTTTTAAAACATTAAGGGGCGCCGAAAGAATTTTCTTTTTGGTTTTTATTGCTTTGGCCTTTTTGTCCGCCTCATACCTTTTGATTAATTTTTATATAAATAATACAAAAGCGGTTCCAGGTTATGGCGGAACATATACAGAAGGAATTGTGGGCCAGCCCAGATTTATCAATCCTATTTACGGAGAAACAAACGACGTTGACAGAACATTGATTGATCTGGTTTATTCGGGATTGATGACTTATGATAAAGACGGAAATCTTATAAATGATTTGGTAAAAGGCTACCAAATTTCAGACAATGGCAGAACATACACCTTTCAATTGAGAGACAATCTTTACTGGCAAGACGGAATGCCCTTAACATCAGACGATGTTATTTATACAATAAAAACAATCCAAAATTCCGACTATAAAAGCCCCTTAAGGGCAAATTGGCTGGACATTGGCGCAGAAAAAATTTCGAAAAATTCTTTTTCTTTTTCAATCAACGCGCCCTATAATTCTTTTTTGGAAAATTGCGCGGTAAAAATAATCCCTGCTCATATTTGGAAAAACGTCCTGCCAGAAAACAGCATTTTATCTTCTTACAACTTACAGCCAATAGGGTCCGGCCCGTACATAATATCGAGCATAGAGCAATCTAATACCGGGTTCATTAAAAATTTGTCTTTGGCGGCAAATCAAAAATATTATAACAAACCGCCGTACATTTCAAATATATTTTTTGATTTTTTCAGCAATAAAGATGAGCTGATTAAAGCGGCAAATCAAAAAGCCATTGACGGTTTTTCAATCACGGCTTTAGACGATAACGAAGCATTTGCTGAAAAACAAATTAGGCAGGGATGGTCGGCAAACGAAAAGTTTGACGTGTACTCTTTTTTAATGCCAAGGTATTTTGCCGTATTTTTTAACGCCAATCCGCCGTCTGGCGGATCTAAAATTTTATCTGATGCGAATATAACGCAGGCCCTAAATTATGCCGTAAACAAGCAAGAACTTGCGCAAAAAATACAAAGCGTTTTCAAAGGAAAAATTTCGGTTGTGAATTCTCCAATTTTACCTGATTATTTTAGCTATTCTCCCCCTGAAACAATTTACGATTTTAACACAGATACAGCAAATAAACTTTTAGATAAATCCGGATATAAAGATTCTGGCACTGGCCAAAGAGTAAAAATAAATACAAAAAAACCAGCTTTCCAATTTAAGAATTATTTAAAATCAGGATCCAGCGGAAATGAAGTTGTTGAACTGCAAGGATGTTTAGCAAGACTAGACGATAATTTTAAAACCCTTTTAGCAAGTGAAACAAATGGAAAATATAGTAAGGGTACAGAAGACGCAGTTACTGCCTTTCAAAAAAAATATTTAGCAGACGTGCCTGCAACAGGAGAAGCGGGATCTGGAACCAGAAAAAAACTCAACGAACTTTGCCTTGTTCCCCAGGATAATTCCATACCTCTGCAATTTACTTTAACAACAATCAACCAGCCGCAGCTAACGCAGGCAGCCAATATTCTTAAAGATTATTGGCAAAAAGTTGGAGTAGGCGTCAAAATAAAAATAGCAGAACTTTCGGAATTAAAAACTATTATAAAAAATAGGGATTACGACGCTTTGCTTTATGGACAAGCGATAGGAACCGAACCCGATTTATATCCTTTCTGGCATTCAACGCAAATAAATGATCCGGGGTTAAACCTTTCAGAATATCAAAACAAAAAGGTTGACCAGTTTTTAAAAGACGCGAGAGAAACGCAAGATCCCGCGTCAAAGGCGCAAGAATATGAAAAACTACAAAATGCGATACTTTCAGACGCCCCTGCTTTATTTTTATACAACCCGGATTATCTTTACTGGGTTTCAAAAAAAATAAAAGGCATAGACACAACAAAAATTGTTGACCCTGCAAAACGTTTTGAAAATATTAGTAATTGGTATATAAACACAAAAAGAGTATGGAAATAGATTTATCAAAATTAACTCCGGACGTGCGCAAATTAAATGATATGCGCGAAGTTTTGGCCGATCAAGATTTATATTTTATGTACAGGAAAATAAAACAGGAAAACGGGCTAAACCATAACATAACTGTAATTCCTGCAAAAATGATAGGAAACGAATTTATTAAAACTGCCGGGCACGCGCATATGGGTCCGCAACAGGAAATTTATACTGTTTTGGAAGGCGAAGCAATATTCTTAATGCAAAAAACTAACGGCGAAAACGTTGAAGATGTTTACGCTGTCAAAGCAAGAAATGGAGAATCGGCAATAATCCCCTCTTTCTACGGGCACGTAACAATAAATCCTTCTGCAACTCAAGATTTAAAAACCGGAGACTGGAGTTCCGAAACAACAAAAAGCGATTACTCGCTTTTCAAAAAACTTAGCGGAGCATGCTATTATTATTTAGAATCTGGCCCCGCCTCCGGCGAGGCGCAGTGGATAAAAAATCCAAATTATAAAAATATTCCAGAACTTCGCTTTGAAGAGCCTCTCAAAAGTGTTCCTGAAAATTTAGACTTTCTCAAACAAAATTAACTCGTCGCGGTGGCGGAACTGGAATACGCGTGCGTCTCAGAAGCGCATCCCGCAAGGGTTGAGGGTTCGACTCCCTCCCGCGGCACAAAATAAAAAAACTTATGATAAACACAAAACAAAATAATTTAAAAATCATTCCGCTTGGCGGTTGCGAAGAAGTTGGAAGAAATATGACTGTTTTTGAATATGGAAATGACATTGTGCTTTTGGATATGGGCCTGCAATTTCCCGAAGAAGATATGCCAGGAATTGATTATGTAATTCCAAACGTGGAATATTTGAAAGGAAAAGAAAAAAATATCCGCGGAGTTATATTTTCTCACGGGCATTTAGACCATATTGGAGCTGCTCCAATTTTATTGAATAAATTGGGAAACCCGCAAATTATCGGCCGGCCTTTAACTTTGGAAATGGTAAAACATAGAGTTGAAGACTTGTACCACGGAGCTTCTAAAAAATTAAAAACAAATTATGTCCAGGACATAAACCAAAAAATAAATCTTGGGGCATTTACTTTAAGCTTTTTTGCAATTGACCACAGTATTATGGACGCGGTAGGAGTAATTTTGGAAACTCCGGTTGCGACAATAATACATCCTGGGGACTGGACGCTTGAAAAAAATCCAATCGGCAGAAAAGAAATTGACTACACCCATCTTTCCAAATTAAAAAGGCCCACAATTTTAATGCTAGAATCTTTAGGTTCTACAACTTCGAAAGAGCAGGTTACCGAGGAAGATATGTTGAAAAATCTTTATGACCTGATATCAAAAGCTCCAGGCAGGACAATTGTTGCCACTTTTTCCTCGCAAGTTGAAAGAATCAGACAAATTTTGGAATTTGCCGCAAAAACAAACCGTAAAGTTGCCTTGGACGGATTCTCAATGAAATTAAATATCGAGCTGGCGACAAAATTGGGATATGTAAAAATTCCAAAAGGCGTAATAATTACAACGGACAAAGCCCACACTTATCCAGACAATAAAGTAATCATTGTTTGCACAGGAGCTCAAGGAGAAGAAATGGCAGCCCTCTCAAGAATTGTTGCGGGAAATCACAAGCATATAAAAATAAAAAAAGAAGATACTGTGATTTTTTCATCGTCTGTAATTCCTGGCAACGAAAGAACTGTCCAAAGATTAAAAGACAATCTTTACCGCCAGTCAGACCACGTTTATCACTCTGATATTGTTGACGTGCATATTTCCGGCCACGGCAACATTGATGGAATAAAACAAATGTTAGACCAAATCAGTCCGGATTATTTTATTCCTGTTTACGGAAACCATTATATGTTAAAAGAAGGAGCTAGAATAGCTTATGGAATGGGATTTAGGAAAGACAGAGTTTTTGTGCCAGACAACGGCTCTGTAATAAAATTTACCAGTCAAGGCGCGGAAGTTCTGAAAGAAAAAGTTCCCATAAATTATGTTTTTGTGGACGGGCTTGGAGTTGGCGATGTTGGAGAAATTGTTTTGCGCGACCGCCAAATGCTGGCAGAAGACGGAATGTTTGTCATTGTTGCAATAATTGACAAGCGCACCGGCCAAGTAAAAGGCAGTCCGGATATTATTTCCCGCGGATTTGTTTATTTAAGAGAATCAAAGGATTTGCTTAGCCAAACGCGCAGAAAAGTCATAGAAATAGTGAACAAAACTGCCGGCCACGGAGGAGCTGTAAACTGGACTTATGTTAAAGACGAAATCCGCAACAAAATTGGCGACTTTCTAGCCACCAAAACCTCGCGCAGGCCAATGATTTTACCAGTCGTAATAGAAGTGTAACCCAAATGTTTAACCAAATGTTTAACTTAACCTCTCGGGTTAAACATTTTAAAAGCTTGCAAAAAAAGAAAGCCGATTGAAAGATTCTCGCGAGAGAATTTCCCAATCGGCTTTTGCGTCGCTGGAGCAACTGGTCATAATCATCTTCTGTTCGCAGGGAATGAAGACGAGCACGAACCCCGGCTTGATATAAGCGTTCGCGTATATGGCAATTTTCTCCTTTCTAAATGAAGGTCGGCTTGCCGAGCCGTGTTTAGATTTCCTAAGGTACTCTTTATTAATTATACACCTTTTATGGGGTCTTGTCAAGATTTACCCGCTTTCCTATAGGTGCTAAAATAAATGAAACATTTCAACTATAGCTGTTATTGCGAGGAGCCCGCAGACGACGAGAAGCAATTTGTCATTCCCGCTTTCGCGGGAATGACAAATCTACGCACCAATGAGTGAGTGTGAGATTGCTTCGCGGGGCTCGCAATGACACTAAAAAACTATGAGGATATTTTCAGGCATAAGGCCAACGGGGAACATTCATTTGGGAAATTATTTGGGAGCCATAAAGCAATGGATTGCTTTGCAAGAAACCAATGAGTGCGTTTTTTGCATTGTGGACCTGCACGCAATTACAACTCCATATAATCCAAAAGAACTGCAAAAAAATATTTTGGATGCAGCAGCCATTTATTTGGCAGCCGGAGTCAATCCTGAAAAATCAATTATTTTTACGCAGTCTTCCGTAAAAGAACATGCCGAACTTGGCTGGCTTTTAGGAACCATAACTCCAATGGGCGAGCTTGGCAGAATGACCCAATTTAAAGAAAAATCAAAACAGCACAAAGATTACATAAACGCCGGGCTTTTTAATTATCCGGTTTTAATGACGGCCGATATTTTGCTTTACAAGGGTAAGGCGGTTCCGGTTGGAAAAGACCAGGAACAGCACGTTGAACTGGCGCGGACAATTGCTAAAAAGTTTAATCAAAAATTCGGCTCGCCTCGCGGCGAAGCGGGCAAAGTTTTTGATGAACCAGAAACAATTCTGCCAAAAGCAGGGGCAAAAATAATGAGCCTGCAAGACCCAAAAAAGAAGATGTCAAAATCCGACGACCCCAAAAACTATATATCTTTATTTGACTCGCCTGAAGATATTACAAAAAAAATAATGGCGGCAACAACAGATTCGGGCAAAGAGATAATTTATAACGTAACAAAAAAACCTGGAATTTCAAATTTGCTTACAATTTACTCTTTAATTACTGACAGGTCTGTTGAGGATATTCAGAGAGAATTTGTTAAAAAAAGCTATTCTGACTTTAAAAAATCTTTGGCAAATGTTTTAATAAATTATTTAGAGCCTTTCCGCAGGAAACAAAAAGAACTGCAGACAAGAGATATTTATGTAAAAGAAATTTTAAACAAGGGCGCCTCAAGAGCAAAAATTATCGCAGAAACTACGATGAAAGAAGTTAGAGAAAAAATGGGCCTGGCATAAAAAAGAAACAGCCCTGAGCTTAGTCGAAGGGCTGTTTTGTTGCATCGCTTATGCGGGCGCTTGCCATTTATGCCCGCACGGGCATTGCACAACATGATATTTAATGGAATGCCGCCTTGTGTGCGGACATGCCGCCAACATTTTTTTGTTTTTGCACTTTGGGCATTTGTCAGAGCTATGCGAGGTAAAATAAAACAAAGCCCGGTAAAGCAGAGCCAAAACAGTCTTGCAGAATTCGTGCATTATGCGCCTCCTTGTTATCAAAAAGCTACGGTTTCGTGATAAATTTAGTCAGTTCTTTTTGTTTTTCTTCCAAAGTTTCCTGCGTTTCTGCCTCGATGGTCAGGCGCAACAAGGGCTCGGTGTTTGAGCTTCGCACATTAAACCACCAGTTTTTGTATGCTACTGTTATGCCGTCTAAAAAATCCTGCGCACCATCCGCGTATTTTTGTTTTACTTTTTCCAAAACTGCGTCTTTATTTTCAACTTTAAAATTAAGTTCGGGAGATTTTTTATAGGGGGACAATTCTTTTATAATTTCTGACACGCTTTTGGTATCTCCGGATATTATCTGCAACAAACTCAAAAAAGAAATCATTCCCGAGTCCATATAAAAATTATCTCGAAAGCAATAATGTCCAGAAAGCTCGCCTCCCATAATTCCATTATTTTTCAACAGGCCGTCCCGCACATTTACAAAACCAACTTGAGTCCTGATTGCTTTTCCGCCCCATTTTTTAATAAATTCCGAAACAGCTTTCGAACAAATTGCATTATATGCAATTGCCATGCCCGGATTTTTTTGTAAAAAATATTTTGCCAAAAGCAAAAGAACGGCATCGGCTCTTACTAATTCTCCATTTTCGTCAACCAAAAAAATTCTATCTGCATCGCCGTCAAACATTATTCCAAAATCTGCTTTTTGATTTTTTATTAATTCGCTTATTTTATCCGCCGAGCCTTCTTTTAAGGGGTTCGGGCTGTGATTTGGAAAATTACCATTTGGCTCAAAATTTAAAGCAATAATTTCAATTGGCAATTTTTCTTTTATCTTTTCTAAAACAATTCCCGCAACTCCGTTTGACGCGTCAACAACAATTTTTAACGGCGCAATTTTTTCTAAGTCAATAAAAGAAAAAATATGGTTTATATAATCCTGCCAAATGTCCCGCCCCAAAATCGCCACAGGCGATTTTGGGGCGAGGCTCGCCTCGCCAGCTGGCGAGGCGGCTTTAATTTCGGCTAACAAATCCTTTCCGCGCACCATTTCTATATTATTTCCAGCTTTTTTCAACATTTTAAAACCGTTGTAGTCTTTTGGGTTATGGCTGGCGGTTACCATAATTCCGGCGTCAAACCCATAATTCCCTACCGCAAAATAAAGGCATTCCGTAAGAGTTTGGCCAATATCAAACACTTGGCCTCCTTCAGCCAATATGCCTTTTGCAAGCTCGTTAAACAGCAATGGCGAAGATAGCCTGGCATCCCGACCTATTATTGCTTTTTTTACATTGTTTTGCCGGGCAAAAGCTCGGCCTATTTCAAAAGCCGATTCTTCATTTAATTCTGAAGGATAAATTCCCCTGATATCGTAAGATTTAAAAATGTTTGAGTTTATTTTCATTAATTAAATTATCCCACTAAAACCTTGAACTTTCAAGGGTAATATGCTACAATGGCACTATGAAAACATACGAATTAACATATATAATAACTTCGGAAATTTCGTCAGGGGAAGTAGAAGTCAAAGGCAAAGAAATAGAATCTGCTGTTTTAAGCAAAGAAGGAATAATTTTAAAACAATTGAATCCAACCGCAAAAACATTGGCTTTTCCAATAGTAAAACGCGCTTCCGGTTTTTTCGGCGTTATGGAATTTCAGATAGAGCCGGAAAAATTGCTGGAAGTTAAAGAAATTATCGTAAAAGATGAAAAAATTGTACGCCATATGGTTTTAATAAAAGAGCCTGTTAAGCCCAGAAAAGAAAGGAGATCAAAAAAAGAAGAAACAACAGAAGTTAAGGTTGAAGAAAAAAAAGATAAAGTTGAATTAAAAGACATCGAACAGCAATTAGACGAATTATTAGGATAATAAAATTATGAACCTGAACAAAGCATTTGTATTGGGGAATGTTACCCGCGACCCCGAAGTTCGGTCTATGCCGAATGGAAACCAAGTAACAAATTTTAGCATGGCAACAAATAGGGTATGGAAAGATGCGCAAGGACAAAAAAAAGAAGAGGCAGAGTTTCATAATATTGTTTGTTACGGCAAGTTGGCCGACATTAGCGCAAGATATTTAAATAAGGGCTCTTTGGTTTTAATTGAAGGAAGGATAAAAACAAGAAATTGGACAAACCAGCAAGGAGTAAAACAATATAAGACAGAAATTATTGCAGAAACAATGCAATTGGGTCCGAAAGGCGCAGGAACATCAGGAAATTCAAATTATAGCAAACCGCAATTTGGAAGTCACGAACCGGAACAAAACAATCCGCCAGCTGGCGGAGACATTCCAATAATTGAAGAAAATTATACTCCACCGGCCGACAATGCAGAAAATTCAGAAGACCAAAAACCAATTTCATTTGAAGACAATGCTGCAGATGAAATTGACGTAAAAGATATACCATTCTAAAAATTTAAATTAAATAGCGATAAGCATCGCCGGAATTAAAAACCAATGCATACGACCATATAAACGTTTTCAATTCCGGCATGAATTTACTCGCTTCGCTCGCAAATTCATGTGTTACTTTTGCCAAAAAAATATAGAAGAAATAGATTTTAAAAATACGGATTTACTGTCGCGTTTTATTTCCGGCTTTTACAAAATAAAACCCAGAAAAAAAACAATGCTCTGCGGCCGCCACCAAAAAAAAATCGCGATTGCAATTAAGCGCGCCCGCCAATTGGGAATGCTTCCCTTTACTCCAAAATAACATTCTTGTCTTTGTCATTCCCGCGAAAGCGGGAATCCAAATTAAAGTGAATTATATAAATCTTTCCATTCTGGATTATTTTTTTCAATAAGTTCTATTTTCCATTTTCTGTTCCACTTTTTTAACTGTTTCTCTCCTTCGATTGCAGACTTAACATCTGATGTTTCTTCATAATATACTAAATTGTGCACAGAATATTTTTTTATGAATCCTTCTATCAAATTATTTTTGTGTTCGTAAATTCTTCTTTGCAAATTATCTGTGACGCCCACATACAATGTTCCGTTTCGTTTACTATCTAAAATAAAACATAATAACTTTTTGCACCCATACTCTGGATCCCCGCTTTCGCGGGGATGACACCGCTATTAAAACTATTCTTTTATTTTCATTGCCTCTTGTTTTATTTTCTCCATTGCCTCTTTGTGCTCCTTTAAATAAAGCTTCGCAGCTTCTGTTCCTTGTCCAATTTTTTCGCCCTCTAAAGTAAAGTAGCTTCCCGATTGTTTTATTATTCCCGAAGTCAATCCGGCGCGCAGAGCATCTCCTGCTTTTGAAATTCCTTCGTTGTAATAAATATCAAACTCGGCTGTTTTAAATGGGGCAGCTACTTTATTTTTTACAATTTTTGCTTTAACTCGGTTTCCAATAATTTCATCTCCGCTTTTTATTTGGGCTGTTCTTGCCAAATTTATTCTTACAGACGCATAAAATTTTAAGGCCAGCCCTCCGGGAGTAGTTTCAGGATTCCCAAAAACCATTCCAATTTTCATTCTTGTTTGGTTTAAAAATATAACCATTGTATTTGTTTTTGCCATTATTGCGGAAAGCTTTCTACACGCCTGGCTCATTAGCCTTGCTTGAAGCCCCATATGCTGGTCTCCAATTTCTCCTTCAATTTCCCTTTGCGGAGTTAGAGCCGCCACAGAGTCCACAACAATTACGGCAACTGTTCCGGTTTTTACCAAAGTTTCGACAATTTGCAAAGCTTGCTCGCCGGAATCCGGCTGTGAAATTAATAAATCGTCAACGTTAACGCCAATTCGTTTTGCATAGTCTGGATCCATTGCGTGTTCAGCGTCAACAAAAGCACAAGCTCCTCCTTTTTTTTGGGCTTCAGCTAAAACATGCAAAGACAACGTTGTTTTTCCCGAAGACTCCGCTCCATAAATTTCAATAATCCTGCCCCGAGGCATACCCCCAACTCCCAAAGCCATATCCATTGCAATAGACCCTGTTGGAACCACATCCACATTCACAGCATGAATATCCTTCATTTTCATAATAGCCCCCTCCCCAAACCTCTCCTTAATCTCATCAATCGCCGAATTCAACGCCTTATTCTCTTTCGGCTCTTCTTCTTTTTTTTCTTTCCTAACTTTTTTTTCTTCTGCCATAATTTTTTCTGTCATTCCCGCGAAGGCGGGAATCCAGATTGATATTTAATAATTTTTTTCTCGTAAATATTTATTTTCTAGTTTATCAAACAAGCCGTCATAATATTCTCTGTTTTCTTTCATGTGTTCTTGAAATTCTAAAGCCAGAAGGACAGAGTCAGTTTTTCCATATAAACTTTTAACATTCTTCATTCCAATAGATAAAACTTTATTATTTACCGTAAAAAATAATTTCATTTTTTCACCATGCGACATTTCGTAATAAATTTCATCCTGTATTTCCTGTGCCCTTTTTGGTGTCAAAATTTCCTTCGCCATAAAATTTAATTTTAATTATTTCGTAAATTTAAAATTAGAAATAACGCCGTTTATAAAATCCTTTTGTGCCTTAATATATCCAGGCTGGTATATGCGTAAAAACAAATTATTATAAACTAAATTTTTTTTAACATCAACTGCGCTTACGTAAGTATCTATAGTGTAACAAATATTATCTTTAACTATACTATATTGTGTCTCTAAAGGCTTTAACATTGCTGGATTACCCTCAGACTGAGTATAAAATTTTGTGCCATTTATATCTTTAATATCAGTCATATTTCCATTTGGCTCATAAAATTTAAACTTCAAACAGTTATCTATATTTTCCTTATTTGTTCCGACATAAATTACTACATATCCATCGCCATTCGCGACGTTTTTGCCCGGATGTATAGTAATTAGAGGCTTCTTGATAATTGCTTTCTGTCCGCCAGCAAATTCAGTTGCCAATACTTGGTTTTCAAAAGCAGAAAGTCCAACAGCGTTTTGGGGATATTTTAATTCAAAGCCGTATTCGTCGTTCTTGTATGTTTTCCAGTCGGTGATTTGGGATTGAGATTTTGTAGAATATTGATATACGAAAACTCCGCATAAGAGCAAAATTGCGACAATGAGAATTATTATAAACCCAAGCCAGATAGGAATTCGCTTTTTTGTTTTGGTATCAGTGTCGGTTTGAAAGCTTTCCATATTTAAAATTTAATTTTAATTATTATTTATACTTTTTCCCAGCCGTCTTCGCGGGCAACGCTTCCATCTTCTGTTTCATCCAAACCGCCGCTTGGAATCATTTGTACATTGGTCGGACTTTCGCCATAAACTTCTCTTGGTTTGGCGCCGTCAGCTGGACCCACAAGCCCCTTGTCTTCTAACATATCAATAAGCCGAGCAGCTCTTGAATAGCCAATCCGTAAACGTCTTTGCAAAAATGAAGCCGAAGCTTTTTGAGTTTCCAAAACAATTTTCTTAACATCTTCAAATAATGGGTCGTCTCCCCCAAAAAATTCTCCGGAGTCTCCATTTTCTTTGGCATCTTTTGGATCAGGAGCATCCAAAGCGTCTTTCAAATTTTGCACCAGAACAGTTTGCGGCTCTTCAAATTTTGACTTCTGTTCTGCAATAAAATCAGAAACTTTTTTAACTTCTTTCTCTGAAATATACGGGCCCTGGATTCTGCCAATTTTCGCAGACTTGGCAGATAAAAATAGCATATCTCCCGCGCCCAACAATTTTTCAGCGCCAGAAGTATCAATAACAGTTCGCGAATCTATTTGCGAAGAAACTTGAAATGTAATGCGGGTTGGAACATTAGCTTTTATCAAACCCGTAATAACTTCCACAGACGGCCTTTGAGTTGCCAGCACCAAATGGATTCCGGTTGCCCTTGCCATTTGAGCCAATCTCACAATTCCAGCTTCCAGCTCTCTGCCTTTGGCTGCCATTAAATCTGCCAATTCATCAACCACAAAAACAATATATGGCAGCTGTAAACCCGAGGAGATAATAGTTTTATTCGAATTATAACTTCCAATATTTCTTGCAGGAACTTCAGAAAAAACTTCAAAGCGCCTCTCCATTTCACGGGCTAGCCATTGCAAAGCATTTATGGTTTTTGTCGCGTCATAAATTACCGGGCACAATAAATGTGGAATGTCATTATAATTCTGGAACTCAACTCTTTTTGGGTCAACCATAATTATTCTCAAATTTTCAGGGGTATATTTGTAAAGCAGGCTCAAAATCAAACTGTTTAAAAATATTGTTTTTCCCGTGCCCGTAGCTCCAGCTACCAAAACATGCGGGCCATCTGTAATGTCTGCATAAACAGGAGCTCCGGAAACATTTCTTCCCAATGCAATCATTAAAGGGCTTTGAGAATTTTGAAAAGCGGTTTGAGCAATTAAATTTCTTAACGTAACAATCGACCTCACTTTGTTTGGCACCTCAATTCCCACCAAAGATTTCCCGGGAATTGGAGCCTCTATTCTGATAGGATGCGCTGCGAGCGCGAGCGCGAGGTTATTAGATAAAGTGGTAATTTTTGAAAGCTTAACTCCCTCGGCTGGCTTGAAAGCATATTGAGTTACCGTTGGTCCCACGTTTACTTCCGCCATTTCAACCGGAATTCCAAAATTTTCAAAGGTGCTTTTAATTATCATTGAATTTTCTTTAATATTCCCGGAAGTTGGAGCCACTTCGTTTTTGTTGAGCAGATCAAGCGGAGGCAAAATATAATCGTTTTTGTTTGCTATTGCAGACTTTTTAATTTCCGCTTTTTCCGGACCGTCATTCCCTTTTTTAAATAAAGCAATTCTCGCAGGCGAAGGCCTTGCCCTTTCTTGCGCCACAGCCTGCTCTACGCCTTTAATTTTAAAATTATCGGGTTCTGGCCGGTTGACTGCAAATGTTGATTTTTCTTCCTTTTCTTTCTTTGGAATTTCCTGCCAAACAAACTGTAAAAAAATAAATAATCCAATAAGTAAAATAGCAGCAAAAACAATGTTTGCAACTATAATTCCAAAAAATCCGACCAAAAACTGCCCAATGCGCACCCCAATGTTGTTTTCAGAACAAAAAACCCATCCGCATTGGGCTGAACTTAAATTCCTCACAGCAATAATCCCGGAAACTCCCACAAGAGAAATTAAAACTGCCAGAAACATTGCTAAATCTTTTCCTTTTTTTCTGGTTTGTAAGAATATCAAACCCGCCACAAAGAAAAATAAAGGTATTGTATAAAATGCCTTGCCGATCAAAAAATTACAGACATTTATAAAAAGTTCTCCTGCATAACCTGCCTTGTCAAAATAAGGAAAAGACAAAATAGAGATTACTGTAACCAAAAACATTATGGTGGCTTTTATCCACCTTTTTACCCAGTTGCTCAAAATGGGATTTTTTATTTTTTCGTCTTTTGCGCCTCTTCCATTCCCATTTTTTCCATTCCCATTCCCATTTTTATTATTTTTCCCGTTATTTTTGTCTTTCGCCATTTCTAAAAATTATAAATTATAGTTTTTCTACTTTTACATTATTGCCGTCTAAAATTTTAACAGAATAAAAATTCTTGGGCAGGGTCCCTGTCGTAAAAATAACTTCCTTTTCTGCCGGCGAAATCACAAAAGGCACCCTTACATCTGAGTACGTTTGGTTTGCTTGAGCAGAACATCCGGGCAACCAAATTTGGGTGACACTTGGAGCCAGCAGGTTTCCTTCTTCGTTTATTAATCTTCTTATATTCAACGGTAGGCAATCCACCGCTCGAGTCGTACTGATTTTTAGATGCAACTGCAAAATATAAGCCTTTTCGCCCGGCAGATAAGCTCCCCCATTTGGCTTTTTAATTTCCGGCAAACCTTTTTCAATTGTCATATTGCCCATTGAAATGCCAATAAGAGAAAACGTTGCGCCACTTTCCTGCCATGCAACAGGATAAGGATAGTTAAATGAAGTCTTGTTTAAAGTGCTACCAGAAATATTACTGGAGGCATTATCAGGCTGATTTCGCGTTTGGCTCTGCGTAATTTTTGGCACTTTTTGCAAAGTTAGGTATTGATATGCAAAAACTCCGCCAAAAAATATAACTGCAACGGCAACGATTATAATAGCTCCAATTACAGTTGAAATACCTTTTTCTTTTGTCATAAATTTGCTACTGAATTAACTCAGTAGCAGGTTAATTATTTTATTATAGCACTCCTAATTATTCCTTCAAGCTGTTTTTCATACAATAAAAAAGCTAGGTTGAGCCTAGCCTTTTTGGGCTTACTTATTCTTTTTCTTTTACTTTAGGGATAAATCCTGTGCCGACGGGGATTAATTTACCGATAATAACGTTTTCTTTTAACCCGCGAAGCTTGTCTTCCTTGCCTTCAAGAGAAGCCTTAATTAACACCCTTGAAGTTTGCTGGAAGGAAGCTGCCGACAAAAATGATTCAGAATTTAGAGAAACCTCTGAAATTCCAAGCAATATTTGAACTCCTGTTGGCAGGGTTTTTTTGGCTTTTTTCAAACGGCCCGCCTCTTCATTAAAAACCACATTCTCAACAACCTCTCCTCTTATCCAATCGGAATCTCCTTCGTCTTTAATTCTGATTCTTGAAAACATTTTTTGAATAATGGTTTCAACGTGTTTGTCGTTTATATCAACTCCCTGGGAGGCATAGATTTTTTGCACTTCCTGCAAAATATATCTTTGAGTCGCCTCAACTCCCGCAGACTTGTAAAGCTTTTTTAAATCCAAACTTCCTTCGCACAACGGCTGGTTTTCTTTAACATCCTGGCCTTTTTCAACAATAATTGCAATTCTTCCAGGAATTTTATATTCCATTGTTTCTTTCTTTGATTTTCCTTTTTCAGACGGCTTTATTGTAATAACTCTTGTTTCTTCATTTATGCCGACAATTTTTCCTTCTGTTAAAGACATTATAGCTTCTCCTTTTGGGGCCCTGCATTCAAAAATTTCTTCAATTCTCGGCAAGCCTTGAGTAATGTCGCCAGCTCCCACAATTCCACCCAAGTGGTGAGTTCTCAAAGTAAGCTGTGTTCCGGGTTCGCCAATTGCTTGAGCGGCCACAATTCCAACCGCCTCGCCCATTTTTACCAAATTATTCCTGCCCAAATCCCAACCGTAACATTTTTGGCAAACTCCTTGCGAAGCTTTGCAGGACAAGGGCGAAGCAAGAATAACTTTTTCAATTGCCTCTTCTTCTACGATTGCTTTGGCTGCCTGCCAATTTATTATTTCTCCTTTTTTTACAAAAATTAATTTCGCGCACTCAATTGTTTCCAAAGCAATCCTTCCGACAATTTTGAAAACAAAGTCCTGCTCAATTAAATCAGCATCTTTTTTGTAAACTGCAAAACCTGTTTTATCTCCGCAATCATCTTCTGTAATTATCACGTCGTGGGCAACATCAACTAATCGTCTTGTTAAATAACCTGCAGAAGAAGTCCTTAAAGCAGTGTCGGCAGTTCCTTTTCTGGCTCCGTGAGTTGAAATAAAATATTCCAAAACGTTAAAACCTTCTGTAAAAGATGATTTTACCGGCAACTCAATAATGTCTCCCGAAGGATTGTTCACCAGGCCTTTCATTCCGGCCATTTGCACGGGTTGGGCCCAAGTGGCCCTGGCTCCGGCAGTAATGATAGACATAACCGGACCGTCTGGGGGCAAAGTAGTTTTTAGCAAGGCTTCCAATTTTGTTTTAACAGCCTGCCAAATTAAAATTTTCTGGGAAGTTTTTTCATCGGCCGACAAAAGCCCTTTTTCAAAATGGCTGTCAATTTGTTTGACTTCTTTTTCTGCTGTTGCTATTAATTGCGCTTTTTCTTTTGGAACAATCAAGTCATCCATGCCCCAGCTAATTCCCGACAAAGTGCAATGTTCAAATCCCAAAGTTTTTATTCTGTCTATAATTACCACTGCCTCTTCGTTTGGATATTTTTCAATAATTTCCCTTACCACGCCTTTTAGCGCCTTGTTGTCAATTAATTTGTTTACATACGGATAGTCAATTGGCAAAACAGAATTCAAAATTAATCTGCCGACAGATGTTTCAATTAAGTCTATTTTTTCTGGAGTTTTCGGGCTTGGAACTTTTATTTTTTCGTTTAATCCCAAAAATCCATATTCGTGGGCAGTTAACGCTTCAGAATATGAAGAATAAATTTTTATATTTTTCGGATCAGCGGGCTCTCTTTGTTTTGTTAAAAAATAACATCCCAAAGCAATATCGCGAAAAGGGCCCATTACCGGCATTCCTGTTGCGGGCCTCAAAAGATTCAAAGTTGAAAGCATTATGTTTTTTGCTTCTGCCTGCGCCTCGTCTGACAAAGGCAGATAAACTGCCATCTGGTCTCCGTCAAAGTCCGCGTTAAAAGCTTCGCAAACCAATGGATGTAATCTTATTGTTTCCCCTTCTGTTAAAATTGGCCTGAAAGCCTGTATACCAAGCCTGTGCAAAGTTGGGGCTCTGTTCAACATAACAAATTTATCTTTGATAATTTCTTCCAAAATTGCCCAAACTTCTGGGGTTTTTTCTTCAATTAATCTGGCCGCTCCCCTAATGTTGTAAGCCAATTCCTTGTCTAAAATTCTTTTAATTACAAAAGGCTTGAAAATTTCCAAAGCCAAAACTTTTGGCAAACCGCACTGTGAAAACTTCAATTCAGGACCCACGGCAATAACCGACCTTCCGGAATAATCCACGCGTTTTCCCAAAAGGTTCTGCCTGAATCTTCCCTGTTTTCCAGCAAGCATTGCAGCTAAAGATTTCAACAATCTTTTTCCTCCGGTTGTGGCTGTTGTTGTAACGCCTTTTCTCATTTCGTTATCAATTAAAGCGTCAACAGCTTCCTGCAACATTCTTTTTTCGTTTCTTATAATTACCGGCGGAGCAGAAATTTCCTGCAGATATTTTAATCTGTTGTTTCTGTTTATGACTCTTCTGTACAAATCATTTAAATCAGAAGAAGCATATCTTCCCCCGTCAAGCTGGACCATTGGCCTCAAATCCGGAGGCAAAACAGGCAGGACATCCATAAACATCCATTCTGGTTTTACTCCGGCTTTCAACATTCCCTGGAATAATTTCAGCCTGCGCAAAACTTTTTTCCTCATTGCCGGAGGAGCGTCTTTAGCCTCTTCTGCAATTTGCGCTGTTTCTTTTTCCAAATCAATTTTTGAAAAAATATCTTTTACAACTTCAGCCCCCGTGCCTGCTTCAAAAACTTCTCCGTATTTCATTGAAAGCGTATGATAAACAACTTCAGACAAAATTCTCAATGGCTTAATATCTAAAAGTTCTTCTTTGGCTTTTTCTCTCGCCTGCTTTAATTCATTTTTGGCATTTTCTGTTTTTTCTTTTTTTGCTTTTGATTTATATTCTTCTTCAATTGCCTCCATAATTCTGTCTCTTGCTTCAGTATCAACTTTTGTAACAATGTATGAAGAAAAATAAATAACTTTTTCCAGCTGTTGGGAGCTTTTGTCCAAAACCAAACCCATTCTTGATGGCACACCTCTCAAAAACCAAATGTGCGAAACCGGCGCGTGCAATTTTATGTGACCCATCCTTTCTCTTCTAACAGAAGATTTTGTAACTTCCACCCCGCACCTGTCGCAAACAACTCCTTTATATCTTATTCTTTTATATTTTCCGCAAGCGCACTCGTAATCTTTTTCAGGACCAAAAATCCGCTCATCAAAAAGACCGTCCTTTTCAGGCTTTTGTGTTCTGTAGTTTATTGTTTCGGGCTTAATAACTTCGCCGTGAGACCAGGACATAATATCCTCGGGCGACGCTAATTTTATTCTTATTGATTCTAAGTCTAATACTCGCATATGCGTAAATTTTTAATTTTTAATTTATTTTTTTTAAAATAAATTTTTTTATTTTAATTGCCACGTCATATGCTTTCTTTGCGTCGTCGTTTGAAAATTGGACATAATCGTCAGGATATCTGGATTCAATGTAAAATTGATTTAAAAAATTCGCGTTCTCACATAATTCTTCAAAAGATTTATCAATTTTTATACAATCTTTAATAAGTGTTTCCAAATCGTGAATTTTTCTTGTATGCAAATCATTATAAGCCAAGAAACCTTTCAAATATTTTTCTGCGGCTTGTTGCGCATGAAAACAAAGTGGATTTGGCAAAAAATTTTCGCCTGCTTTCAGCACAATTTCAATAAGTTTTAAATCGTCATCAGCCCTTTGAAACCAACTTTTAACATATTCTGTAATCATAAATTTAATGTAAAATATTTAGCTGCCTTTTTGGAAGCGCAATATTAAACGCGTTTCCCGGTTTTGAATAAATAACCTTTCCATGACGCAAAATATCTTCAATAAAAAGGTTTTTATATTCGCTAATACTTCTTATAATTTCTTCTGGCGTGTAGACCAAAATATCCACAGCAAAATCAGTATTAACTAAATCCCTTACTTCTCTCATTCTTTCAAGTTTTCCCTTTTCAGTATTTTTTACAATTAGCAAGTCGATGTCGCTATTTTCGTTTGGATCGCCCCATGCAAAAGAACCAAAAAGTATAATTTTTTCCGGATTATATTCCGCAACAATTTGCTTGGTAATCTCAGCTAATTTTATTCTTATTGATTCAAGGTCTAATACTCGCATTGGTTTTGGTTTAATTTATATTTTTATTTGATGAAGTGTGCCTTATTATTTTCCCATTTATAATATTTTAGTTGGTTGTTATTATCTCCTATTTGTGGATGAACAATAATCAAATTACTATCAGTTTGAAAGTCAAAACTTGCATTAATAAATAATTCACTAGGAGAATACTCTTTTCCTGTTTCAAGATCTTTTATCTTAACAGCCAGTCCATCACCACCAGCATAACTCGAAAAAACATAATGCCCAGCAAAATTAGGCGACATTCCTTGAGAAATTTCAACCTTGTAATTTTCAAAGACTGGCAATATAATTTCTGTCCGGGTTTGAATTTGCTGATTAGATTGAACTTGTGTTATATTCTCTGTTTTGCTTACAAAGTATTGATAGGCGAAAACTCCGCCGAAAAGAATAACGGCGACAACAACAACGATTATTATGCCGACTAAACTTGAAATACCTTTTTGTTTTTGCATAATTTTACGAATTTAATAATAATTCTTATTTTATTAAAACTCTTGACAATGGTTCTTGGTTTGCTATACTTAATATAGTTTATCAGGCGAAGTCACATTCTATGAATGGGACCAGAAACAACATCTTCGGAAACGGAGGTGCTGTTTTTTTGTTTTAAAAATTCATGTTATAATTTAATCGCGGAGGTATGGAGGTTGAAATTAGACGGTTCTAATCTTTGCCTGATAAACAATTGGTTCTATTATTGTAGAATGTGGTTCGACTCCACCGACCTCCGCACAAGGAATTCGCAGAAATGCGGATTTTTTGTTACTTTTTGTCGCGGTTGTCGCGCCTGTTTTCTCTTTCGTCATCGCGCGCCAAACGCGGTTTTTCCCTTACTTCAACAGACATTCCCAAAGATTTCAATTCAGCCACAAGCAAATTAAAGGAAGCCGGAATATTTGGATTGCGAATCGGCTCGCCTTTTAAAATAGACTCGTAAGCTGCAGCTCTTCCCTGAACGTCGTCAGATTTTATTGTCAGCATTTCCTGCAAAGTATGGGCAACACCATAACCTTCCAATGCCCAAACTTCCATTTCTCCAAATCTCTGGCCTCCAAACTGCGCTTTTCCTCCAAGGGGCTGCTGGGTAATTAAAGAATAGGGGCCAATTGACCTGGCGTGGACTTTGTCATCAACCATATGGATTAATTTCATCACATACATATATCCAACTGTAATTGGTTTTGGAAACGGTTGGCCCGTTCTGCCGTCATAAACTGTAACTTGTCCGGATTCCGGCAAACCTGCTTCTTTTAATTCTTTTTTTACATCTTCTTTATTCGCTCCCAATAAAGCTGGAGAAATTGCAATGTAATTTAATTTGTGGGCCGCCCAGCCTAAGTGAGTCTCTAAAATCTGCCCCAAGTTCATACGAGAAGGCACAGACAACGGTGAAATTACCAAATCAACAGGAGTTCCATCGGCCAAAAACGGCATTTCGTGCTCAGCTAAAATTCTTGAAACAACTCCTTTATTTCCGTGCCTTCCTACCAATTTATCTCCAACTTTTGCTTTTCTGGTTTCGGCAATTTCAACCTGGATTCTTTTTATAACTCCAGGTTCCAATTTGTGCCCCAAATCCCTTGAAAATATTTTTACATTAGTAACTTTTCCTTTTTTACCGTGTTCCATTCTCAAAGAAGAATCTTTTACATCTTTGGCTTTTTCTCCAAAAATTGCGCGCAATAATCTTTCTTCCGGAGTCAATTCTGCTTCGCCTTTTGGTGAAATTTTTCCAACCAAAATGTCATTTGGGCCGACTTCTGCCCCAACTCGCACAATTCCTTCTTCGTCCAAATCTTTCAATTTTTCTTCTCCAACATTTGGAATGTCCGAAGTTGTAACTTCGGGCCCAAGTTTCGTTTCTCTCACATCGCAAGTAAAATCTTCAATATGGATTGATGTAAACTCATCTTCTTTTCCAAGCCTTTCAGAAATTGTAATTGAATCTTCAAATCCTCCTCCGCGCAAGGGCAAAAAACAAACCAGCACATTTCTGCCCAAAGCCAGCCTGCCGTGCGAAATGGCTGCTCCGTCTGCCAGCACGTCTCCCTTTTTAAATTCTTCTCCTTTTGTTACAATTGGCTTTTGATGAAAACAAGAGTATTGGTTTGTCCTTACAAATGTTTGCAATTCATAATCTTCCTCCCATTTTTTTCCCTGCCTGCCGGCAGGCAGGCTTTTCTCTTCGTACTGGACTTTTATATGTTGGGCATCAACTTCTTTTACAATTCCGTTTGCATCTGCAATAATTCCTTGTCCGGAATCTCTTGCAACATTTCTTTCTGTCCCTGTTCCAACCAATGGCGCTTCGGGTTTTATTAAAGGAACTGCCTGGCGTTGCATATTAGAACCCATCAATGCCCTTGAAGCATCGTCGTTTTGCAAAAATGGAATTAAAGAAGCAGCCACAGAAATAAACTGTTTTGAAGAAACATCGCAATAATCTATTTTTGAAATATCAACTTCAGCCGGCTCGCCTTTTACCCTGGCTTCAACTTTATCTGGCGGAATTTCAGCTAAAATTTTTCCCGATTCATTCAGTGGCACGGAGGCTGGCACTATACTATGGCGCTCTTCTTCCTGCGCCGATAAATATTCAACTTGGTCTGTAACTTTTCCGTTTTTTACTTTAAAATATGGAGCTTCAATAAAACCATAAGGATTTATTTTAGCAAAAGTTGCCAAGTGCCCCACCAATCCAACATTCGGGCCTTCGGGAGTTTCAATCGGGCAGATTCTTCCATAATGCGAAGGCTGTACATCTCTTACTTCAAAACCTGCTCTTTCTCTTGTTAATCCGCCAGGACCCGTTGTTGTAAGCCTTCTTTTATGCTCCAACTCCGCCAATGGATTTTCGTTATCCATAAACTGCGAAAACTGCGAAGAAGTATAAAATTCTTTTACAACTGCCATCAACGGCCTTGGATTTATAAGTTGTATCGGAGTAATTGTATCTGCTTCCAAAGTTGACATTTTGTCCTTTATAATCCTTTCCATTCTCATTAAACCAACTCGCAATCTGTTTTGGATAAGTTCAGACAATGTTCTTACTCTCCTATTTCCCAAATGATCAACTTGGTCGGGTTTTGCGGCTGGGTCGTTATTTAACCGTATAACTTCTTTTACAACTTCCACCAAGTCTTTGATGCTCAAAATCCTTTCTTCTTTTGTTATATCGTCAGAATTTTTAGGGGCCAAAACTGGAAGCCTCTGGCCGGTTTTCCATCTGCCAACTTTTGACAAGTCGTATCTGTCAAAATTAAAAAACATATTAAAAATTAAATCTTGCGCGGTATCGGGAGTAACCAAATCTCCCGGCCTTAATCTTCTGTAAACTTCTACTAAAGCTTCTTTCTGGTCTTTACAAGTGTCTCTTTTTAAGGTTTCTTTTATATATTGTATTTCGCCGGTATCTACATCTTTAAATTCTTTTTCAACTTTTTCAACATTATCCAATCCCAAAGCCATCAACAAAGTTGTTGCGGGCACTTTTCTTTTTCTGTTTATTTTTACCCCAATAAATCCCGATTCTTCTGTTTCAAATTCCAGCCACGCTCCTCTGTTTGGAATAATTTTTGAGCCAAAATAATTTTTTCCGCGTTGAAGCCTTGCTGTAAAAAAAGCTCCGGGGCTTCGTATAAGCTGTGAAACCACAACTCTTTCAACTCCGTTTACAACAAAAGTCCCCCTTTCTGTCATAACAGGAAAATCTGCCAAATATACTTCTTGTTCTTTTACTTCTTTAGTTTTAAGATTTACTAACTTTACTTTTACCCTTAAAGAAGATTCAAGCGAATCATTATTTTTTTTGGCTTCCAAACCGTTTTTATAATTTGGCTTTGAGAGCTTATAATCGCCAAACCAAAGTTCCATTTCTTTGCCGGTGTAGTCGCGTATTGGAGAAATTTCTTCTAAAAGTTCTTTTACTCTTACTTTCCAAAAATCCTCCCATGTTTCCCTTTGCATTGTCAAAAGGTGCGGAGTTGGAAAAGATAATTTTGATTTTGAAAAATTCTTTACTTTTTGTTTAATTTCTGCCATTTATAAAATTGCTGTAGAGAGAGTTCGACTCTACAAATTAAAATTATTTAAAAATTTATATTAAATTTTGAATGAATACTAAATAAAAACAAAAAAAATTCCGAGCGCGCTAAAAAATCGCCGGACGAAGTTTATAAATTTTCCTTAGAGTAAAGTGGCCACTTCTTATTTGATAGTTTGTTGATCAGATAAACCCTACGTATTTATATCTTATTCTATTTTATTTAAAGTGTCAAGGCTTAGTATTGTATGGCTTTTTTATAGTAAACATAATGCCCAACTTCTCCCACCTGCTTTATTTGCCTCTCTTTCTCGAGCTCGTTTAAATATCTTTCTGCTGTGGCATCAGAAACGCCCAATAATTTTTGAACATCATCGTTAGTAATTTTTTCCTTGCCAGCCATAAAATCTAAAATTTTACGTTTGTTCTTATCAATCACCCTTTCTCTTTCTTTATTAAATTCTCCAATATTTTCACTCCCCGTTTTTCTTTTCTCCGGCTTTTTATAAAACCAAACAACAACCCCTCCCAATATCAACCCTAAAGCAAAAACAATTATCTGGATCATATTACTTTATTTTACATTATTTTTAAAATAAAAAAAGCCCCGCATCAAATCATCTAAAATGACACCATAGCAACACTGGTTAAATCATATAAAAAGACACCGAAATTCGTGGTAGTTTTAAAGATAAT
>MHPJ01000019.1 GCA_001822065.1 Candidatus Staskawiczbacteria bacterium RIFOXYB1_FULL_37_44
CACGACAGGCAAAAAATTAAAACCTTCTATGGTGTCATTTTTTATGATGCAACCGAAATGATTTCGGTGTCATAGTTATTTGATTTGACACGACTAAAACCTCTAAATTAATATTAAATTAATTTTTAATAATTTTCTTAACGCTGGGCAAAATCGCAAATATCTTTAAAATCACAGTACTGGCATTGCCAACCGGGCGTTGGCTCAAATTCTGAATTTTTTATTTTTTGTATTTCATTAAGTATTTTTTCTTTTTGCAGGGCAAGATCTTCAGCGGAACCCAAAAATGAGGTAATTTTCCCGTCATCTAAATAATAATACGCCAGCTTTGTCGGTTCTAAACTCAAAACTTCTTTTGCAGCTATTTGGTAAATCAAAAGCTGTTCTTTTGCGTCTGTATCCAATTTATCTTTTGACTGGCCGGTTTTATAATCTATTATGGCAACGCCGCCATTTTCCTGATCCATACGGTCAATAACGCCAAATATTGTGTGCTCGCCTATTTTTAAATTAAACGGCATTTCCAGCGCCGGCTGTCCGTTAACTTTTAAAATTTTCGGAGGATTTTTAGAAAAATTTTCGTAAAATTCTTTTATTATTTTTTTCCCCAATTTATAATATTCATCTTTTTGTTTTTTGTTTTCATACCATTCATCTATCCAGTTATTTTCAAAAAGTTTTTCTAATTCCCCAAAATCATTTTTTTGGGGCTCTTTTTCTCCAAGCAAGTTTTTTTCCGGCTCATTAACGAATTTCAAAAATTCATACAATGTATTGTGCATTGTTTTTCCAAAGGAAAAAACTGCTTTGCCTCGTACTGGCACTTTTAGAATAAAATTAAATTTATATTGCAGAGGGCATTTCTCAAAAGCCGCCAGTTGCGAGTACGAAAAGTGCGAAGGTAAAAATTGTGCCGAGGTTTTTATCCGCAAATTATGCCTGCTCGCTTCGTTCCCCCTACTCGCCCTAACCCCGCAGCTCGCAGGCATATTTTGCTCCGTCTGCCCGTCGTAATTCATTTCCGCCAAAAATCTTGATATTTTCTTTTTTCTTTGCCCGCCGTAATCTTCAGCGGAAGTAAAATATAATTCTTTTTTAGACCTTGTCATTGCCACATAGCACAGCCTTCTCTCTTCCTGCAAATGCACATCGCCTTTTGACTTTATGTCTTTTATTAAATCCTCGGGCAGTTCAATTGGATCTCTTCTCTGGTCGGTTGGAAACCTTCGGTCAACCATATTTACAATAAAAACATACTTAAATTCCAAACCTTTTGCTCCATGGATTGTCATAACTTTTATCATATCCGGGCCTTTTTCCGGATCAAATTCCAATTTTCCTTCTTCGCCTGATTCAAGCTCTAAAATCATTTCTTCCATAAATTTTTTTAGAGTTGGCTCAATTGCCGCTTCTTCAAAATTTTTTACTTTTTTATAAAACTGGTTTACCAAATCAATTTTATCCTCATCGTTTTTATCAACTAAATATTTTAAATATCCCGAATCTTCCAAAAATGAAACCAAAATTTCAGCAACTCCTTTTTCTCGCGCCATCTCGCTGTGTTTTTTTATCAAGCTTAAAACAAACGTAACTTTTTCTTTTGTTTTTTCGGAAACATCAGGAATTAAGGCCATTTCCTGCAAAGCGTCAAAAAGCGAAACAGTTTTTCTACGGCAAAATTGGGTTATCGTTGCAATGTCAGTTTCGGAAATTTCCAAAAACGCTAAATTTAAAATCCGGTAAACTGAGGCGCCTTCGTGGTAGTTGTCTAAAAGCTTAAAATAAGAAATTATGTCCAAAATTACCGGCTTTGAATATAAGCCGCGAGAGGCTAAAAATTGATACGGCAAATTTGCCCTTTCAAGCGCCCTAATAAAAGGAACCGCGTGGTCGTTTGCCCGCACTAAAATTACAAAATCATTATAACTTGCATTTTTATCGCGCTTTAAAATTTCTAAAATCTTTTTTAAAGTTTCTCCAACTTCTTGGTCCAGCGTTTTTGCATGAATGTGCCCTATTGTTCCATCCTCTTTTGTATTGGCAACAAGTTTTTTATTTATCTTTATTCTAAATTCCAGGCGGTCGGGGTCGTTTTGTTTGATAAAATTATAAGACTTGTCTAAAATATTTTGCGAAGACCTATAATTATTAATCAGGGAAATTTGACGGACATTGTCAAAATCTTCCTGAAATTTAACAATGTTTGAAAATGAAGCTCCCCGCCACCTGTAAATTGCCTGGTCGTCATCGGCGCAAACAGTTAAATTATTCGCAGGCTCGGCCAATAATTTTATCAGTTCGTACTGCGACCAGTTTGTATCTTGGAATTCATCAACCAAAATGTATTTAAATTTTTCTCGGTATTTTTTTAAAATATGCGGGCGTTTTTTAAAAAGTTTCAGGCAATAATTTATTAAATCTCCGAAATCCAGCGCGCTGTTTTCCAATAAAATTTGCTGATAAACATGGTAAGCATTTGCAATTTCCGTAATGCGTTCTGTTTCTTGGTCTTCTGGCCCGTTGTCTGTCGTTTTTAAAGTGTCGGCATATTCTAAATAATTTTCCGGATAAACTTCCTGGTCTTTGCAATGTGAAAAATGCGAAATTAACGCCTGAATAAATTTTGTGGGATTTCCCAGAGCCTTGTAATATTTTAAATCAAATTTGTCCAAATTTTGCCTTGCCAAAAGCCAGCCCGATGTATTATCTAAAATTTTAAAATCATTTGAAAGCCCGATGTCTAAGGCATTTTCCCGCAAGATTCTTTCGCAAAAGGAATGAAAAGTTGAAATCCACAAATCAACATATCCAATATCCAATAGTTTATCCACGCGTTCTTCCATTTCAAAAGCTGCTTTTTCAGTAAAAGTTACAGCCAAAATTTCTTCGGGCTTTGCCATGCTTTTTTCAATTAAGTTTGCAATTCTTTGCGTAATTACGGTTGTTTTTCCCGTGCCGGCTCCCGCCACAATTAACAATGGTCCCGTGCCATGCTCAACCGCCTCTTTCTGCTCGCTATTTAATTTTGTTAAATCTATAGCCATGTTAAATTATACTACCAAATTTTTTTGCAACAAAAAAGCCCGTTGCCAGGCTTTATTTTAGTTATTCAATAAATTCAGCAAATTACCCCTAATTATAATGTTTGAAGCTTTAACTTCTTCTGATTGTTTTTTATAAATATCTTTACAGTCCGAAATTGGCAATATTTCTTTACTCGGCCATAATTCACAAAACCCATGGTCAAATACGCCGTCATTATTTGCCCGATATGCTAAATTTTCGGTTAAAATAGCGTCTATTCCGCCGGAAATTACCCTAAAATGAGTTTCTTTTGAAGTTTCTGGGTTAAATAAATCTTGTCCCAAAACAGTTTTTGGAGTCTGAATCCCAAGAAAATTTGTTATTGTAGGATAAACATCCAATTGGCTTCCGGGAGCGCCTATTATTCCATTCTCGCCCGCCCCCAAAATAATTAATGGCACTTGGCTGCCAGCAAGTTCGGAAATCGTATTTTTATCTTGCCCCAATGCCGAAGAAATATTAGTATAGCTCCCATGGTCTCCCCAAATAAAAATCATTGAATTATCGTATAAACCGGCGTTTTTCAGGCCGTCTATAAATTCTCCAATTGCTTTGTCCGCATAATGTATGCTTTGCAAATATTGTTGCTGCTCAAAAGTCAAATTTGTTTCAGCGGGAATTTTGAGGGTTTGCAGGTCAGCTGGCAAAATAAAAGGCGTATGAGAACTCATAGTAATTACTGTAGCCAAAAACGGCTTTTTCAAGCTTTCTAATCTTGGCAACGATTGGAAAAATAAATCTTCATCGCCCAAATCAGACGGGCCCTTTCCAACTGATCTGGTTACAACAAAATCATCCAAATTGTATGCCTTTTGATAACCGAGTCCGGGGTAAATATTTGATCGGTTCCAAAATGTTGGGACATCTCCGTGAAAGGAATACGTGCCGTATCCATTGTTTTTTAAAAGTTGGGGCAAGGCTTTATATTGATTTTTTGCATAGTTAATAAAAACCACGTCGTCGGGCAAAGGATAGAGCGAGGTCATTGTTGTAAATTCGGCGTCTGCGGTATTACCCGGCCCGGTTTGGGAATAGAAATTATTAAAATAAATACCCTCGCTTGCCAATTGATTTAAATTTGGGGTAATTGCTTGCCCGTTTATTGTTTTGTTGATAACCGCGTTTTCAAGAGACTCAACTTGGATAATTATTATATTTTTACCTTTTGCTGTTCCAAAATATTTCCCTTTTTTATCTTGCGAAAGCTGTGTTCGGTTGCGGGCAAAGGTTTTCAAAAAATTTATATCCGCGTCGGCCACCAAATTGCTCCGCAGAATATATTTAAAAGTGTCTTCCAGAAAAAAATTCATAATTCCCATTTTTCCCACCAAAGCCTTTAGATCATACACATCTGTATAAAGCCTGCTAGTGCTTCCCCACTCTTTTTTTTCAGTATCTAAAAGATATTTATATCCAAAAAAAACAATAAGCGCCATTGCTAAAATCAGAATTAATTTTTCCCAATTTGGCAGAATAGCCTCTGCATTGTTTTCCCGTTTTTTAGATAAAAATCTGTAGCTTAAAATAAATGAAACCGCTACAATCACAAAATTAGCGGCAAAAAGAAGCAATTCAGGGGTAACCAGAATTCCCACAGTGCCGGCAACGCCTTGTGTCTGGCCGAAATATTTTATCGCTGAAAACTGTAAAAAGCTTTGAGAATATCTGTAATACAAAAATTGCGCGGAAAAAATAAACGACACTAAAAAAGAAATTATAAAAAGATATATAAATTTGAAACTTCTATTGAAAAGCAGCGCCGGACCGTATAAAATAATTCCTAACGCGAATGCCGCTAAAAATAACCTTGTAGAATATGTTTTTGAATAAATATCCAGCCACAAGTTAAAAAATTCGTTTTGCGCGGCAAACAAAATCGCAAGCAAAAGCGGCAAAAATATGCTTTTAATATAGGTTTTAGTGCTATAATTCATTTTATATATTATACTATAAATATGGAAAACAATCTAAAACAATGGGCAAAAAAAATACTGGAATCTGCGGAAATTTCAATAAACGGCCAAAATCCTTGGGATATAAAAGTAAAAAACGATAAATTTTATAACCGCGTGCGGGCTCAAGGATCGCTCGGGTTGGGCGAATCTTATATGGACAATTGGTGGGAGTGCGATAAATTAGACGGTTTTTTTTACCGGCTTTTATCTTCTTACATTTCCGGCAGCAGATTGTCCCTGCCGGTTTTATTGGGATTTGCGCGGGCAAAAATATTTAATCTTCAGGCAATAAGCAGGGCGTTTGAAGTGGGCGAAAAACATTATGACATAGATAACCGCCTTTTTTTTGATATGCTGGGAAAAACAATGGCATACAGTTGCGGATATTGGAAAGCTGCCAAAAGTTTGGACGAGGCGCAGGAAGCAAAGTTTGATTTAATTTGTAAAAAATTGGACATTAAAAAAGGCCAAGAAATTCTTGACATCGGGTGCGGATGGGGCGGTTTTGCTCTTTATGCCGCAAAAAAATATGGGGCAAAAGTTACGGGCATAACAGTTTCAAAAGAACAAATAAAATATGCAGAAAAGTTTTGCGAAGGGCTCGCCGCAGAATTTAAGCTCCAGGATTATCGCGAGTTAAATTCCGCATATTATAAAAATAAATTTGATCATATTGTTTCTGTTGGAATGTTTGAACATGTTGGAGAAAAAAATTACAAAACGTTCTTTAAAACGGCAAAAAACTGCCTAAACAAAGACGGGCTTTTTTTGCTTCACACAATAGGGAATCCGAAAACGGCAAATAACACAGACCCTTGGCTTAATAAATATATATTTCCAAATGGCATGCTACCCTCATTAAAACAGATTGCTTCAAACGCGGAAAATTTATTTATAATTGAAGATGTACACAATTTTGGAGCTGATTATGACAAAACATTAATGCAGTGGCATAAAAATTTTATAGCAAAATGGCCGAAGCTAAAAAACAAATACGATGAAAGATTTTATAGAATGTGGAACTACTATTTGCTCTCATGCGCGGGCGCGTTTAGGGCAAGATCAATTCAGTTGTGGCAAATAGTTTTGTCGCCCCGCGGCGTTAAAGGCGGATATAAGCCAATTTTATAAAGGTTTTCTTAACTTGTCCAATTTTAAAATTTTTATGCCAAAGTATACAACAAAGATTATTGCAATAAAATTAATAGAATTGCTTATCAGGTCGCCCCACATAAATTTAATCGGGCCAATTTCAGTGGATGCTTTGCTTAAATCTCCAATTGAAAGAATTATCCCCAAAAGCGGGTTTATGACGTCGGAAATTATCGCCCCGATAAATTTTTGCACAGCTCCCCCCATCATAAAACCAATTGCCAGGCTGACAACATCGTGCTTTCTAATAAATTCTGTAAAATCATTTAGCATTCTTTGAGCCTATATCTTAAGGATTTACAAAAGATTAAAAAACAAACACCTAGACATGTCGAGGCGTTTAAAATAGCTGCGAGACTAGGATTCGAACCTAGATAAACAGGACCAAAACCTGTTGTCCTACCATTAGACGATCTCGCAATGTTTGTATATTCCACTAATCCAACCCTCTATTTTCCTTTGCAATGTCGAACTTCTTTTTACGCAAACGCGCAATAAACCAAAATAATTTTCCCCAACATTTTTTCTTTTTGTATTAATTTTATTCTTCTTGAAATATATGTGGCTAAAATTATTTTTTGAAAAACCCGTACAATCAGACCAATATTTTATTATCTGATTCAATCTATTCTTACAATTTTCGTGAATATAAATTTCGAAAGTTTGAATACAACAACTACCTGAATAGATTAATATTATAATATCATTTTTTGTCTTACTTTTCAACGGTTTGGCCATTACTGTCAAGATAAAAATATTTTTCAGAGAAATCTAGTTGCTTAGTGTTTTTATTTATTTTTACAGCAACACCCAAGCCATTTCTTACAGCCTCGCTAAAATACTGGTCAAATATAAAGTTTCCCAAAGAATAATAAATTTTTTTGCCGTTATAAATTTCCATCGGCTCAATTACGTGCGGGTGTGAGCCGATAACCAAATCAGCCCCTGCATTAATAAAATTATGCGCCAGATTTTTTTGTGAATCACTTGCGGTTAAGGCATATTCAACTCCCCAATGACAATAAATAACTATAATATCAGAATATGTTTTTGCTTTTTCAATTTCTTCAATTGTTTCTTTTTGCTCCAATTCGCCAATTTCCGAAAATTCATTATAATTTATAAAGGTAATTTTAATGCCGTTAATTTCAGCTGATATGGTTTTTGGGTAGTCTGCTGCGCCAAAATAATCAACGTTGGCTTTATCTAAATAGTTTTTTGTTTGAGCCAATCCCCCGCGCCCAAAATTTAAAATGTGGTTATTTCCCAAACTGACTAATTTAATGTTATTTTCAAAAAGAGTTTTGGCAACGCCTGGATCAAAAGTAAAAAAATAATTATTGGCGCTTCCCGGCGCAGTGCCAGAACTTATTGATTTGTTATCCGTTATCGGTCCTTCAAGGTTTGCAACAACCAAGTCATTTTCAGAAAGAGTTAGAAATATTTTTTCAAAAATAAAATTATTTCCGCCGTTTTTATTCGCGTAATATCTTATGCCGCGGTCAAGCATTAAATCTCCGACAAATAAAATTCGGGCAAAACTTTTTTGTTGCGGAAATTTATTATTCGGGCTGGATAAATTTTCCGGCAAAAATAAATAAACAGTTGCTGATATAACAGCAACTGCTATTAAAATTATTTTTATAATGTTTTCTTTATTTTTCGGCATTTATTAAATCGGCTACCCAAAATAAATCTTGACCGTCCCTGGCGCCATAAACAATATATTTTCCATCGTTACTGATGGCGGGCACTCCATAAATTTTATCATGAGACGAGCCCGGCTTATTATCTAAAACAACAAAACTTTTGTTATCTTTGCCAATTACAACATAGTAAAAACTTTGGCTATTTGCGCTAAATTTAGGAAAAGTTATTGTTCCGTCATACCGAATCCCTTCCTGGTTGTTTTCAAAAATAAATGACTGCTTTGTTGCAGGATCTAAATAAAGGGAAATGATTCTCTTGCCATCAGGACTATCGCCGATCCAATATGGTTTAAAATTATACGGATTGTTTAATTTTTGATTATTTAAAAAACAATCAAATTTATTATCTAATTTTTTTGGAACGCAAAATGCAACGCTGCCGCCATTTTCGTTAAATGAATAAACAGTAAGCTTGGTGATATCGTAATCCTGTAAAATTGTTGCAATTTTCTGGGTTGCTAAAAAAACCGTCACCGGCGTTTTTTGGGTTGCGGCTACGGGATTGTTAGCAACAACGGGCGCGGTTTTTATTGGAAAAAAGGTTGATAAAAACTTTGTCTGCGCTAACGCAAAATATATTCCGCCTCCCAAAATAGCTAAGACAATTAAAATAATCAAAAATTTTAAAACAAAGCTTGAGGAATTTCTGGCAGGTTTCTCCTCATATTGCGCTTCTATCGTTTTTTCCCCTTGATCCGGTTGCTTAACTTGCGACATGGGCTGTATTTGCGTTGGCCCATCCTGCACCCGTTCTTGATTAACAGCTGAAAAAGCGTTCATTGTTTCTGATTCTGTCCAGCCATTTTTGTAAAGCAGGGCGCGCGTTTGTTCGTCGGTTTGGCCGGCTTCTTTTGCTTTTTTAATATATTCAATTAATTGTGGTTCTGCCATATTTAAAAAAAATAAATAATATTAATTTATTATAACTCTTTTATTGCCCAGCGCAAGTTGCATTATCGCAAATTATTGCCCTATCCTTCGGAATCAAGTTTATATATCTTAAATTTTTTCTTGTTTGTGGAGAAATCTCTCCGTCAAATAAAAGTTTTAATTTTGTAAGTTGAAAATTTATGTCGGCGTTTTTATCCAAGTCAAAATAAATTTTCCAATTTTCGCGTGTTTCGGTATTTAGCCGGATTGGAGCTGCAATAATAGCCTCTTTTAAATCTATATTTAAATTTTCCTTCAAGTTTTTTTGAATTTTATAAATTATGTTTGCTATATTTTTTTCCACGACCTCTTCGCCAGCAGTTATTTTTTTATCGTTCCCAGCCTGCCGGACAATTGTATAGTTTGCGTTTAACGCATAAATAATTATATTTTCGAATGCAACTCCGTTTTGGTCAATCAAAAAACATTGGTCATTTTGAGAACAAAAAATTCCGAGGGGCTTTCTTTCAACCACGTCAAGTGATAAAGTTTGAGGAAAATTTTTGCTTAAAAGCGCCTCCTGAAGCGCGGGAAATTTGCCTAAAATTTCATTATTAATCTTGTTTGTATTTATCAAAAAAATACTTTTAGTTGCCAGCTCAAAATTCCACAATTTAACAAGTTTAATTTTTAAAAAATTTTGAGCTATCGCCTGCAATTCTTGCGTCCCAATTTTACTATTTCCGGAAACTTTTATGTTTTTAACTTGAAACCCATTGAAAAAAAGAAAAAAATAAAAACCAATAAAGACAGACGCTAAAAACAAAACGGTTGTCCAAAACCACAGTTTTTTAAATACTGGTTTTTTAGGCCTAATTTTGTGGATTTTATTTTTTACGTGTTTTTTTCTGAAAGACATTATAACCCGCGCCTAAATTTTCTTATTTTTTCTATTATATAATTTATCCAATACTTATGTGAAATTATGTAATCTTGAGTTTTTACATATTCTTTTTTATATCCTCCAAATCCCATTTTAAATAAGGTTGGCCCTGCCCATGGATGTTTTGGAAATTTTTCAGGATCGGTAAATCCCCAAAAATCATAATTTATACACCCTTTATTTTTAGCCGCTTTTATTGCCTCCCATTGCAATAAATATGGTATTGAGAGTTTTGCAAATTTTCCCAAGGAAGCTGCTTGATGATAAAATCCAATTCCAGACCAAAAAATTATCATTGCGCCCGCAACAACTTCTCCTTTGTATTTTCCAAAAAGAAAAATTACCTGGGCGTCTTTTGAAAAAATTTCAAACTCGTTTTTTATAAAATTATTAGAAAACGGAATAAAGTTCTGCCTTTTTGAAACCTCTTTGTTTAGTTTTTGATAGACCTCAATATTTTTTGAGTCATTGCTTTTTTCAATTGAAATATCGGCGTTTTCACCGGCCTTCTTTATCAAGTAACGCGTTGTTTTGCGCATATTCTTTAAAATTTCTTCTTCTTGCGGAAATACTTCCAACTTCCACGTTGCTTCGTAGGCAGAAGCCGGCATCGGAGAATTTCGAAATCCCAAATCAACAAAAATATTCTTATTTTCTTCTCTCTCCAAAGAAATCGGCGAAACCCTAATAAAGTTTGCTCCCTCTTCCTTTGCAATATCTAAAAGTCTGATTAAAATTAATTCTAAAATTTCTTTTTCATCTTTTGTCTTCAATCCCCCGCTTACAACCGGCCCATGTGGAATATATAAAAAAGTTCCGCGCTTAGCTATGACTTTTACAACCAAACAAACGCCAAACAATCTTTCATTGTTGTATGCGCCAAATCTCCAAATTTTACTGCCCATTTTTTGATTAAACTCGCCCCAATTCCAAGACTGCAAAAATGTTTTTTCGCTGCATTGTAACAAGAAATTTTCCCACTCTTCTTTATTTGTAATTTCTTTTAATTCCATTTCCTTAAAAAATTTACTATGCGTTCGGCATCCGATTGCGAAATGTTTATGTGGGTCGGCAAATTTAAGGTAATTTTCGAAAGGTATTCAGCGTTGGGACACATTCCTTTTTTATATTTCATTTCTTCCATTTTTGTGTCAAAGGGAGCAATTGGGGTTGTGTACCAATCCCCCAGTAAAATGTTTTGCTTGTGCCATGCTTCGTAAATTATTTCGTTAGCCTCTTTGTGCATTACAGTAAAACGCAAAAATACATGCTTTCTTTCGGCAAATTTTTTGGGAAGTTTAAACTGCGTCCCGGCCAGTTCTTTGTAATAATATTCTGCAACTTTCTGCCGGTGCAAATTAAATTTTTCTATCTTGCCAAGCTGGTTCAATGCCATAATTGCCAAAGCATTTGGCAAAGCGCGCGGAAAATAATCAGGCCTTTCTCCCCTTTTCTCTTTCCACGAAACTGCTTTCGATAAAATGTGAAAAACTTGCGAAAGAACCAAAAATATTTTTCCCAAACCCAAAAAACTATAAATTGGCAGGACAAAATAATGCAGAAAAATTGGATGAAAAATTTGTTGAAAAGTCCAGAATGAATTTGGCATTCCAAATTCAGTCTGGACTTGTCGAAGGGCTTCTCCCAATTTATCATCATTGGTCACTGCCATCCCGCCATAAACCGACGAAATAACCTTGTCTCTTGAAAAACTAAAAAATGCAACCTTACTGAACGCTCCAACCTTTCGCATTACCTGTGGTGAACCTGCCGAAACATATTCTGATCCAAGCGAATGTGCGCAATCCTCAATTAAAATTAAATTACTCTCTGCGCAGATTTTCCTAATTTCATCCATATTGGCCGGCATTCCAAAAGTGTGCTGGACAACTAGAACCCTGCTATTTGGCCTGATTTTATTGCGTAAATCATTTGCGTCTATGTTAAAGTCATCGTTGTTGCAATCCACATACATAGGATTTAGCCCGGCCCACAAAATTGGATTTGGAACCGCATTACAGGTAAATGCCTGCAATAAAACTCCAACGCCAGATTCCAACCTTTCGGTTTCGCTTAAGGCTTTCAGAATTGCAAAAAAAGAGCTTCTGCCAGAATTAAAAGACAAGGCATATTTGACGCCTAAATAAATTTTAAAACTTTCTTCCAGCTCTTTCACTGCTTTCCCCTTCCGCCAGAGCCACGGGCGTATAATCAAATTCAGGGCGATTTTTAAATCGTCTTTTTCCACATTCGGACTTAAAGAAATTGAAATTGGTTTAAAGTAATTCATGAAGTTTTTTTGGCACTCTGCCTTCAAGCAAAACAGCGTCTCCCGATTTGCAGAATGAAGTTATAGCTGTGGCAATTTCTTCGGGATTTTCTAAAAATATAATTTTTTTACTGCCCGGATTAATGACACTATCGAATCCCTGCTTTAAATCTTCAAATTTATCTTTGCTGGTGATTATTGCCAAATCACAAACTTTTGCGATTCTTCTACCGATTTTTTGATGGATTGCCGAGGACTTTGGTCCAAGCTCTATTAGGCATGGCATAACAACTAATTTTTTATTTTCAAAAATTGAAAAATAATCTAAATCAGCAAAAACTCCGTCCGGATTTGCAGAATATGAAGAATCAACAACATTCAAGCCAAGCTTGCCATGCTTTAAAACCATTCCCGCCTGTTCTTGTTTGATATTTTTGCAGGCCTCGGAAATTTCACCAATGCTCATTCCCAATTCTCGGGCAACCAGAATTGCCGCCAATAAATTTTGCACATTTTGCTTGCCCAAAACATTAACGTTAAAATGCCCTAATTCCTTTCCGCCAGCTGGCGGATTTATTTTTGCGACAGATAAAAAAGAAATTGAATTTTTTTCCACCAAAATATCTTCTGTCCAAATATCTGAATTAATATAGTTTTTATTTATTGTGTAAATTTTTTTGGCAACGTCGATATTTTTTTTGGTCAAATCCAAGCAATATTTATTGTCGCCATTCAAAACTAAAAGCCCGTTTTTTGGCAAACACTCTGCTAGCTCCCCCCCTCCCTCAGCTGAAAGCAGATTTTTTAAGGAGCCGAAAAGCGCCAAATGCTGTTCGTTTACTCCTGTAACAATTCCTATTTCTGGCCTTAAAACCTCGCAAACTTCCTTAATTTTACCCTTATTATACGCGCCAACTTCGGCAATAAAAATTTGATGGCTTGGTTTGAGGCTACCCAAAATACAGTTTGCAATGCCAATTTCAGAATTTTGATGTTCTTTTGTTGATAAAATTTTAAATTGTTTTGAAAGTATCGCGGTTAAAAATTCTTTTGTTGATGTTTTTCCATAAGATCCCGTAATCGCGACAACCTTAATTCTGCTCAATTCTTTTATTTTATCAAGCTTTTTCCCGGCTTTCTTTAAGGTATTTGTTCTAATTAAAGCAAAAAATGGCTGAAAAAATAAAACAATTGCAGAAATAATTAGCGGAGTTAAAATGTCAAATGCCAAAAACCATTTTGGCTGATCTATGTCTTTTAAGCCAAAACTCCAAAATAAAAAAATAATTAATGCGGCAAAATAAACTGACGCTAAAAATATAGTTTTGAAAGTTCTTACCGGGCGTTTGAAACTTTTTAAATAAATTGCTCTGAAAAATACCAGCGCGCGTAAAAAATAAATCAAAAATATAACAAAAAATAAAAAACTGAATAAGCTTGGAATTAAAAATAAGAAAACAAGCAAGCATATCTTTAAAATTTGCTCAAAACTTAATAAAAGTTTTTTTCCGCTATGGGTTCTGAAATGGTCAACAAATCTTCCAATATGGTATTCTTTCAGTTGCCATAAATACAGCCAAAAAAGGACGTATTTTAGAATCCAAATGAACCAAAGTATATTTAAAAGAAAAAACATTGAAAGTAGTGTCATTGCGAGGCGCGAGCGTTAGCGAGCAACGAAGCAATCCAGAGTTATAGATTGCCGCGTCGCCTTCAGGCTCCTCGCAATGACGCATAATGTTAAATATTTTCTGTTATTTTTTCAGCTAAAATTTCCGGTAATTTTTTGTGCATTAAATGGTCTGCTCCCGGAATTACAATAAGTTTTGAATTTTTTACTTTTTCATTAATAAAATGGGCGTCGCTTAGCGGGACAGACTGGTCTTTATCTCCCCAAATAATAATTGTCGGCACGCGAATAAATGGCAAATTAAAAGAAGTGTCGTCAGCAACAACATTTAAATAAGTCTGCTTCATTATGCCCTCTGTATAAACATAGTCGCTTTTTCGTATGATAAATTTATAAACCGCTTTTCTGAAAAAACTATAATACGGCAAAAAATAAAATAATTTTATGAATTTTGAAATTTTTGCTGAAAAGTTTTTCTTAGTTGTTTTCCTTCTGATTACCGCGGCCACCGCTAAAAACAATTTTTGCACTCTTTGAGGATATTTAACAGATATTTTTACAGCCAAAGCGCCCCCAAAAGAATAACCAAGCAAATAAAAATTTTCAACGTTTAAATTTTTTGCAAATTCTTCAAACCATTTTACATAGTCGTTTACTGTCCATGGTCTTACTAACCTATCGCTTTGCCCAAATCCCGGCAAGTCGGGGATAATTACCTTAAAGCCTTTTTCTGAAATAATTTCAGCTTCTTTAATCCACCTGTCTGAAGCCGATCCCCAGCCATGCAAAATTATAAAAGGCTTGCCTTCCCCAAAAACCAGGTAGTTTGTTTTAATTCCGTTAACAAAAATTTCCACAATTACTCATTGTCATTGCGAGGCGCGAGCGTTAGCGAGCGACGAAGCAATCCAGAGTTATAGATTGCCACGTCGCCCTTCGACTTCGCTCAGGGCTCCTCGCAATGACACGAACTATTTTATAATCTTAAATCCGCAATATTTTTGCAAAACTTTTGGAACTTTTACGCTTCCATCTTTTTGCTGGTAATTTTCCAAAATCGCGATTAACGGTCTCTCCGCAAGCGCAGTCGCATCGTTTGTATGTACCAACTCAACTTTTCCTGATTTCCTGCGCACTCTAGTCTGCAAACGTCGAGCCTGATAATCGGTCATGTAATCTGCAGTGTGGGTTTCACGATATTTATTTTGTCCTGGAAGCCAAACATTAATATCGACTCCCCTTGCATTCGGCTTGCCAATGTCGGCGGTACACTTTAGCACGACCTCATAGGGCAAACCTAATTGTTGCATTAAATATTCCTGTATTGCAATTAAAAAATAATGTTCCGATAATGAATTTTCTGCAGTGGTTAGGCATTCCATCTCAAGTTTGTTAAATTGGTGCATGCGCAAAATTCCTTCCATGTCTTTTCCATATGTGCCGGCTTCTTTTCTAAAACTTGTTGCGTAACCTGCATAACGGATTGGAAAAATATTTTCTGGAAGAGTTTCATTCATATGCATTGTTCCTAGAACGTGCTCGGCACTTCCCTCTAGCCACAGATCCTCTCCCTCAATTTTATAGCGCTCTTCCCGTGGCTCAAGCCTGTCCATTGCAGAATATGGCTCAGTTTTTATCATAAAAGGAGGTAAAACAGGAACAAACGGTTTCGTACTAACTTTTAATTTCGCCTTTTTGGCAATTTCAGATAAAATTTTCTCATTTGTCAAAACATCAAAAGCAAAACGAAACATTGCCAGTTCCAATATAACAAGCGGACCTTTTAAATAAGCAAATCTTGCGCCCGCCACTTTTGTCGCGCGGTCCTTGTCAATTAAATCCAAAGGCTCTGCTATCTGCCAGTGATTTTTTGGTGAAAAAGAAAAATTCGGTTTTTTTCCGACAGTCATTATCACTTTGTTTTCGTCCTCGCTTGAGCCAACTGGCACGTCCTCAAACGGAATATTCGGCAATTGTAAAAGCAAAGTTTTTAACTCCCCGTCCATTTTTTCTAACTCCGGTTCTATCTCTTTTATTTTATTTTTTATTTCTTTTGCCTGCGCAAAAATTGCCTGATTTTCTGCTCCGCCCCTGCTAATTTTATTTTGCTCGGCTTTTAGGGTTTCAATTTCTGTCATTAATTCCCTTTTTTCCTTGTCCAAATCCAAAACCAAGTCAACACTGACCTGCACGTTTTTATTTTTGCACGCATTTTTTACGACCTCGCTGTTTTCTCTAATAAAATTTAAATCCAACATATTCATTAGTGTCATTCCCGCGAAAGCGGGAATTCAGAGTTTGCGCACGGACTCTGGATTGCCACGTCGCCCCTACAGGATCTTCGACCTGCGGGCTCCTCGCAATGACAAATTATTTGTTTAAAATTGAAGAATGATATTTTTCCGGTTCAAACGGCTTCATCCTATAAATTTTTATATTCAGTCCCCTCTTTTTAATTTCTTTTTTTAAATTTTTGGTAAAAGCTAATTGGTCATACCCAAGGCAAATGACATCAGGTTTTAAATCTTCAATAATTTTATAAGGCCCATCTTCAAAACCCATGTACGCCTCATCTATTAAATCACAATTTTTTAAGTCGGCCAGGCGTTCACTCAAATTTTTTTGTGGCAATTTCCCCTTTATTTTTTTAATATTCATATCCCTTCCCGCAACTGCAATCAGGTAATCTCCATATTTTCTTGTCTGCCTAAAAAAATCCAGATGGCCATTATGAATCCCGTCAAATGTTCCAAAAACCATTACTTTTTTCATGTTATTTATTCATAATATCAAACTTGACAAAACCCTTCAACCCCTTGACATGGAGGTTGGGATATGCTAAGATTAATTTAGCACACCAAATCATCCAAAACTGACAGGAGCTGGTGGGTTTCCGAAACCCTAAAATTCGGCGTGCCGTATGGTAAACGTTCCCTGGTGAAAAATTGCGTGAAGCCGCGGCAGAATAGCCCCGGCACGCACACCAGAGACGCAGGACCCCGGAGGAATTTTACCTCCGATTCATAGGGTTACTATGCGGTATAGAAATTACTTACCAGCTTAGCGTGGCAAAAGGTGGCCTACCGGAAAAACCGGAGCAAAAACCAGCCCGCCCCGCCTAGCGGGACAACGCGAAAACTCGCGATCGCGACGCGAGTTGCCTGTCAGTTATTTATCCACGCGCCGTATAGTTTTCTCTTCAGGCGTGTCGCCCGACAACATCATGCCTGAGCGATCCTACTATACGGCGCTCTTTTTTTACAAATTTTTACTCAAATTATATTTAAATCTAATAAGCTAATTCGTGAGAATAAGCCCATGATTACCTACCAAATAAAGCTTGAAAAATTTGCGACGGGAATCCAGATTCATTTATCGAATAAAATCGATTTAAATTTACTTGCCGCGCGTTTACTAAATCCGCATTTATAAGAACAGCCAAATGTCTTGAAGAACTCTTAAACGATAGATTAATCAATTCGCTGATTTGCGTAACGGTTAATTCTTTGTTGGTAAAAATATATTTTAAAATTAAAAATCTTCTTTCATTTCCCAGCGCTTTAAAAATTTTAATTAGTTCTTTTTGATTCATAATTGTAATAGGCTTATTCTCACGAATTAGCTTATGTTACTTTTATATAAGTTTGTTAAATTAATTTTATCAGAACCGCCTAACCCCGTAAACCCCTTGACGATAAATGTTATAAATAATATAATAATTTTAGTGTTGGGAAACCAATTTTGAAAACCTACAGGGAGGACCAGAAATGGTCAAGGAAGTAAAGGTCAACGCGCGACTGCAACGGGCAATTACAAAACAGTTCGGCTCAACGGCTAATTTGTGCAGGACTTGGCCAGGATTGCGGGAGAGAAAAGATTCGCAAAACGAGATATCTGCACTGATTCACATTCGAATGTCCCCATTACGCAAAGACGGCGCCTTTGCCCCGCTCTGTACACTTCTTTCGGAAGCATTGGACATTTTGCCGGAAAAGCTCTTCCCTGTAGAACTTTACAGGGATGTTATTCCATTCGATGTGGAAACCACCGCTTTCCATCCGCAAAATAGAATGCCAATTCGAGAACTATGCCGGATAGCAAAAAATGACGGCAACTCGTTTGAAGAAGCTGTCCATAAATCTCTGAAACGGCGGATCGGCAGGGTTTTGAAAACCTTAAGCTATCGCGAACGCGAGATCATTAAGCTTCGCTATGGCTTGGGAGACGACGGCTCCGCATATACACTTGGCGAAGTTGGCCACATTTTCAAGGTTACCTACGAGTGCATCCGCCAAATTGAGAACAGGGCAATCCGCAAGCTACAACAGCCAAAACGCTCGCAAGAGCTTATTGGCTTCCTGGATTAAGCCCAAAAAGGGGCAAAAGTCAACGTACAAACAGAGCGATCCTCGCCGGATCGCTCTGTTTTTTTACTAAAAATTCTATTTAAATTTATTCATCCTCTTTTCTTTTTTGATTTTTTCTGTCTTTATATCTTTTGTACCCATCTTTTATCAAATCCTGCTTTATTTCTTCTAATACTAATCCCTTACCCTGCTGCGGTTCTCGGTGGCGTATATATCTTTTAAACAATGGGTCTTCTCCAAATTGGTCAAAAACTTGATCTATTTCGTTTTGCATTCTTAAACCTTCCTCACTATCCCAAAATCGAACTTCATTTCCTTTACTGTCTTCAAGAATAAGACCGCTTTTTTTTGCTAATTCACTACATAATTCCTCTAATCTCTTTAGTGTACCCTCAGTCGACATCTGCTCCTGTTTTGAGGATTCCTTATTCTCCGCATTATTTGATCGAAAATTTTCGCCTCCCATATTTTTTTATTTTTATTAATAACATTTTTTAATTATTTTGGCTTCATTAAAGGGAAAATTTGGCAGTCGCGGGAGGGTTTATCCATCAAAAAACTAAATAATCTTTCAGAAACTCCAAATCCGCAAGTTGGAGGCATACCATACTCAAGAGCCTCAATAAAATCTTTGTCGTATCTTTGGGCTTCTTGATCGCCCGCATCGCGAAACTTTTGCTGCTGGGCAAATCTTTCTGCCTGGTCGAGCGGATCATTTAGTTCAGAATATCCTTTTCCATTTTCAGACCCCGCCAAAATTACCTGAAAACGCTGAACTAGCTTTGGATTCTTTTCCATTTTTTTTGCAAGCGGCTCCATAACAATTGGCACGTTTATCAAAAATCCGGGACCTGCAATATTTTTTCTACAATATTTCCAGCAGTTGTCTATTGCTCGAGTTATGTTAAAACCTTTTTTGTCATATTCTATTTTTAGCTTCTGTAAAGTTTTTTCAATTTCAGGCAAACTGGCTTCGTCAATATTTATTCCGGTGTGTTTTGCAATCATTGCCTGAAAATCATATTTTTCCCATTTTTTTCCAAGGTCAACATCAAATCCTCTAATTTTAAACTTTAATGTTCCAAAAGTTTTTTTGGCAACATATTTATACATTTCTTCAACCAGTTTCATGCCTTGCTCATAGTCCGCATAAGCCCAATAAAATTCACATTGCGTGTAATCTTGCAAATGCTCCGCATCCATGCCTTCGTTTCTAAATTGCCTGCCAATTTCAAAAGTTTTTTCAAACCCTGCAACCATTAATTTTTTTTGCCATAATTCTCCCATTGAAATTCGCAAAAAAACATCTATATCCAAAGCGTTATGATGGGTTATAAACGGCCTGGCATCGGCTCCCCCCGGGGTTGTTTCTAAAACCGGAGTTTCAACTTCTAAAAATTCTTTTTTTGTTAAAAATTCCCGTATTGAATTCCAAAAAATTGCGCGCTTTCCAATCATTGCTTTGACTTCCGGATTAAAAATTATGTCCAAATATCTCTTTCGCAATTTTTCTTCAACATCTTGTATGCCATGCCATTTTTCAGGCAAAGTCAACAAGCTTTTTGAAAGCATTTTATAATCTTCCGCTTCAATTGTTTTTTCGCCTCTGGTAGTTGTAAATAATGTTCCTTTTATTTCCACAAAATCTCCAATATCAAAAACATCAAGAAAAAATTGATACCCTTTCTCCCCTACTTTATCAGTTTTTATTATTACTTGAATTTTTCCGCTTCCATCATTAATATCTAAAAAAGTTGCTCCGCCATGTCCTCGAAGAGCCATAATTCTACCAGCCAAAACAATTCTTTTTCCTCGCCTCGCCGAAGCTTTAGCGGAGGCGGGAGCCTTTGAAAATTTTACAAAATTTTTCAAAGCCTCGGCAATTGAATGCGTCCGACCCGTTTTTGCAGGATACGCCAAAATGCCTGCATCTTGCAGTTTTTTCAGTTTTTCAACTCTAATTTTTCTTAGTTCTTCAATTGTGGGCATAAAGAAGTGTCATTGCGAGCGAAGTTCGCCCTTTGGGCGACGAGCGTGGCAATCTATAGTTTTATACACCTACTCTGGATTGCTTCGTCGCTTCGCTCCTCGCAATGACGAGTAATAATTATCTTATTTTACCAAACCTAACAAAACCCTTCAACCCCTTGACGCAGGTTTTCGTATATGCCATAATTAACGTATAGCACAAAAGTCAATCCTGGCATGGGTTTTGTGCGCGCGTTATTCGCCGGGTAGCTGAAAGCGTTCGACAGGCGCTTTCACTAAAGCTCTTTCAAATCCGAGGGGATTTTCTCCGCTGATCCGCTCAAAAAAAGGGATCGAAGAGGCAAGATCGTTGCAGTTAGAGAAATCCTCTCGGAATTCGCAATAAATGCGCCGTGTATCTTTCGATCGCGGGTTCGCTTGTGTCACCACAACAACCCATGCGACCAAGATACACGGCGCTTTTTAATTACTTTTTTCCAGAGAAATACCACTGTAAAACATCGCGGGCAACCGGCAAGGTTACAGCTCCCAAACCGTTTACATTTTCGGCGGTAACCACTAAAACAATTTCGGGGTTATCGTACGGCGCAAAAACAGACGACCAAACATTAAACAAATTATTGTACCCAATTTCAGCGGTTCCGGTTTTGGCTGCAACTGCAACCGGCAAATCATTTAAAGATTTTGAAATGCCGTAATCTTCGGCTACGCCGTCGCGCATTCCTTGTCGCACAATGGCAAGATTTTCAGGATCAATAAAATTGCTTCTTATAATTTCTGGCGCAAATTCTTTTACCCCAACAATGCTTTTTACAATCTGGGGCTTATACAAAGTTCCGCCGTTTGCAATTGCGCAATATGCGCTTGTCACTTGCAACGGAGTTGTTTGCAAATCCGACTGGCCGATTGAAAGGTTGTAGGTGTCGCCGTCAAACCAAGACAATCCCTTGGTCGCTTTTTTCCAAGCAGGATCCGGAATAAATCCGGAAAATTCGCCTGGCAAATCAATGCCCGTTTTTTCATTCCAGCCGAAAAGCGACAAATATTTTTTTATCCGCGCGGGACCCAGCCCCTGCTGGTCGCCATAACCTCCGCCAACAGTGTAAAAATAAATGTTTGAAGAAACCGCAATTGCTTTTTTCATATCCACCATTCCATGCGGAGCAACTCCGCCATACCGATAAACCACGCTTGGATCATATTGGCTTTTAACTAAAATATATCCCGGGTCGTTAATTTGCTTGGTTGGAGAAATTAAATTTTCTTGCAAGGCGGCAGCTGCTTCAAAAGGTTTTATTGTTGAACCGGTTGGATACTTTGCCGAAACTGCGCGGTTGAAAAGCGGCTGGGAAGGATCGTTTACTATTTTGTCGTAATCGGTTTTTGAAATTCCTTTTGAAAATAAATTGTCGTCGTAAGACGGATAAGAAACCAAAGCCAAAACAGCCCCAGTGCGGGGATCCATTGCAACAGCGGCTCCCTTTTTACCTCCCATTTTTTCTATGCTCTTGCCAAGCGCGTCATAAAGCCTTTGTTGGAGGCCAATATCTATATTTAAAACTAAATTATTCCCCGCAATAGGAACTGAAAGAATTTCTGGTTTTGCCGCCTCGCTTTGCGAGGCGAGCCTCGCCCCTCCGGGGCGGGACTGGCCGGGAACTCCCCTTAAATACGGCTCATAATATTTTTCAAGTCCTGTTTTTCCAATATAACCGTTTATAGAGTAGCCCGACGAGCTTGAGTATTCGTTTTTATTTATCCTGCCGGTATATCCTAAAACTTGCGATAAAACCGGTCCGAATAGATAATTTCTTGATGTGTTTTGCTGTATTTTGCAGGAAAAAATCCCGCCCATTTTTGTTTCCAAAACCAATAAATTTTCGTGGCTAATATCTTCGGCAACTAAAACTTGGGCAGAATCAGAAGACTTAATTTTGTTTTCCACATCAGACGGATTTACCTTCAGGCTATTGGCAATGTCCGAAATTTCTTTTGAAATTTCCGGAGTCAACACAGAAAAATTTGCCCTATCGCAAACCAAATCAAAAGCAGGAGAATTTGAAACAAGCTTTTTTAAATTTTTATCATAAATTATTCCCCTTTCAGGAACAATTATATTGGCGGAACCTTTATTGTTTTCAGCCGATACGTACAATTTTTTACCTTCAAAAATTTGCAAATAAAAAGTTTTTGAAAACAACGCAGCAGCGGCCAAGAAAAAAATTGCAAACAAAACATACGATATTTTTTCTTTCAAAGGCACTTCAAATTTTTTTTCAGACAGCCCCAATTCTTCCTCTTTTGCATGGGCTAATTTATCCAAGAAAACCTCGTGAGGTTCTATGTCAGTAAATTTATTTTTTACCCAATAATTTTTCATATTTAATTAAACAATTTAAGCTGGTGGTCGTCTACGCTGGCTCGTAAAAATCTTTTATAAATATAAAATGCAATCGTAGCAAAAAATAAATTATAAATTAGTTCCGCAGCAAAAACAATATTAAATCCCGCGCGATTTAATATTAGACTGTAAACCGCCAGCATTACGGTGAAAATTGGCAAAAAATAAATCAGCGGGAAATCGCTGCTTCTATTCATTTGCAACATGCTCTGAATTTTTTTGAAAATAAAGCCTATGGCCAACAAAAAAATTATTGAGGTTCCAAAACGCATATAAGAAAAAATATCTAAAAACAGCCCTGAAGCTGCTGCCACAAAAGCAATTTGGCAATAGTTGTCATTTTTTGTGAAAAATATGAGCGTGAAAAAAATTATAAAAACAAAATTTGGCACAGCGCCGAAAAAACTGAAATGCACAAAAAAACTGTTTTGCATAACAGCAAACAAATAAAGCAAAACAGTTATAATGAGATATTTATACCACATAATAAGTTTTGTCATTGCGAGGAGCCCACAGGTCGAAGATCCTGTAAGAGCGACGGGCAATCCATAACTCCAGATTGCTTCGTCGCTTCGTTCCTCGCAATGACGGGGGAAACTATCTCTTGTAATTAGTAATCACAAACAAGTTATCGGTTGAGGAATTCAAAAACGGCTGGACTTGCGCCTGTTGATGCGGATTTTGATCGTTTTTTTCAACTTTCGTTATTGTGCCTACCAAAAGATCTTTTGGAAAAATTCCCTCCAAGGCAGAAGTAACCAACGCATCGCCCGGGCTTATTGCGTCGTCAATTGGAACCAAATCCAAAACAGCAACCGGTTTCCCTTGACCCTTTAAAATGCCGCTAATTTCCTTCGGCTCGTCGGAGCTTTCAGCGTAGGCGGCGGGTTTTTGAACCTTGACATTAATTATGCTGTTTTTATTTGAAATAAGCATTACTTGCGCGAAGTTTTTGTAAACCTTGAAAACTTTTCCAAAAAGCGCGCCCTGCTGGTTTATAACAGGCATATTTTCTTTAATGCCGTTTGCTGAACCTTTGTTGATTGATAAAATATCTTGGCCGTCCAAACCCATTACTCCAACCAATAACAAGCTAAAGCTATCGTTTTGGCTGGCAAGAGAAATATCGCTTTGCGCTTGGTTTCCATTTATTACCGACTGAAGCAAAGCAACCTGCGCCTGGAGTTTTTGATTTGCGTTTTTTAAATCCTTGTTTTCATTGCTTAAATTTCCCGCATTTATAAGCGAAGATAAAAATGCGGACGAGGACTCCCCTGCTGTCCAAAAAGTTTTTTGCAGAGGCGAACTCACTGCATAAACAGAATTTTTTATTACTGAGCTAAAAATATTTAAAATTCCTATAAAAAATAAAAGAGCAATTGCTCCAACTAAAAACTTTGCTAAATTATTATTTTTTTTATTTATAGAAGCTCGTGCTGAAACATTCATTTTGTTTGAAATTTGTTCACCATCATTTTACCTTGCCCAATTTTAAAATGCAAATTTACTTTTCCACAGCAATTTTTTTGTAATAAAAAATTGAGTTCTCGGGTGACGACTACCTACTCTCGCGCATAAGCACTACCATCGGCCTTGATGTATTTCACTTCTGAGTTCGAAATGGGATCAGGTGGGACAACATCAGAATAATCGTCACCACAGAACTCAATCTGTGGATTTTTTACAAAATAACTAAAATCTGTATCTATTTTAACTTACGCTTTGTGAATCTCAATATACTCAAATGCAAAGTATATCGAAGGATAAAATGATTTATTAGTACTCCCCGGCTGAACGCCTTACGGCGCTTACACCTGGAGCCTATCAATCCCGTAGTCTGCGGGAAATCTAAGAGTTCTCATCTTGGAGTTAGTTTCGCGCTTATATGCTTTCAGCGCTTATCTATTCCCGACTTAGCTACCCAGCGATGCTCTTGGCAGAACAACTGGTACACCAGAGGTCAGTTCATTCCGGTCCTCTCGTACTAGGAACAAATCTCCTCAAAACTCAACGCCTGCGGTAGATAGGGACCAACCTGTCTCACGACGGTTTGAACCCAGCTCACGTAACTTTTTAACCGGCGAACAGCCGGACCCTTGGGACCTCGGACCTTCCATTATTACTAATGGGGTAAGACTATACCTTCACCGTGCTTTAATTGTCACCAACTAAAGTTTTAGGTGCAAGCCGTGTTATAGACCATATTTCAGGCCTATCTCATCTTACTTACGAAGTAAGAATCAGTCGTTAGGAGAAATACTTCCTTGGATCATTGATGCAAAATTTTTCCTCCGCCCTCTCGAGCGAACATTTAATTTTGACAATGCATCTGCTAACTTAGCGATTTTCAACAATTTTTTGGCAGTCGTAATTTTAGAATTTAATATTTTTCCTGCCAAATTTGCTTGTTTTTTCTTAATCCGTAAATACGGAATTAAAAATTCAAGTAATTTTTTAGCGTCTTCCTGATTTCGTGTTATCCATTCGTATTCTTCCTTTTTTACGAAACGGACATTTCCTAAACCAGTTACAGATTTACACCAATTGAGAATTTTTAGGTTATTTTGACTAATTTTGATGCAAATTCTGATTCTAAAACCAAACTTTTTCTCTGCATGTTTTTCAATGCAGGCCATGATTGCTCCATCTCCATCTAAAAGACCGGAAATGTACGCCTTGTTAACTTCAGAGAATATTTTTCTCACGGGATTACCCTTAATTATTATTCATTATAATCTGGGACCTGCAAACTTGCAAGTCTATTAAGGCTTTCCCCGTTTTGAGCTTGTATATTACCCCTGCGTTTCCGCAGAGGAGAGTAGAAAAAATTCTGCTCCAGCCCCAGGATAAGTTGAGCCGACATCGAGGTGCCGAACAGAGCCGTCGATATGGACTCTCGGGCTCTACTAGCCTGTTATCCCCGGAGTAGCTTTTGGCTGATGATCTTCGTGTTTTCTATAAAAACACGTCGGTTCACTAAGTTCTGCTTTCGCAACTGCGCGACATAGCCGTCTTGCAGTAAAGCTGGTTTATGGCTTTGCCCTATCGCTTCGATTTCCATCCGAAGCTAACCAACCTTTAAACGCCTCCATTACTTTTTAGGAGGCAAGTGCCCCACTTAAACTGCCCATTAAACACTGTCACCACAGTGAAGTGGATTAGAATATTAATTTCTAAAGATGGGTGTTTCACTTTCGGATCCACGAGAACCGAAATTCCCGCTTCAAATCCTACCCACTACGCTACGCATTAAAAATCAATACACAATATCTAACTACAGTAAAGCTTCCGGGGTCTTTCCGTCTAGCCGCAGGTAAACAGCATCTTCACTGTTATTGCATTTTCACCGGGCGCCTCGTTGAGACAGTCTTCAACTCGTTAAGCCATTCATGCGGGCCGGAACTTACCCGGCAAGGGATTACGCTCAATTTTGTTACTTAGTGTTAAATAAGTCATTTTTAACACCGGTGCAGTCATTTCTGCTGCATTCTGCATGTTGCCATGCAGTTCAGACTATATCTTCTCCAATTATATTTGGAGCCTGGCGTATAGTCGTTGAGGGGAACCAAGCTGGTTCTTCCCTGCTGATTGTCCGCACCGAACAAATTTTCACTCCACTACGAGCGGAGTATTGTCGGATACTACGGAGTTTCCAGCATATAGCCAAGTTTTACAAAAGCATTTTGTAATACCTTTGGACGATTCATCTTTTTATTAGTCCGCGATATTTTTATCGGGACAGCCTTTATGTCGCCATAAAGATCGGACTATATCATATCGCTTTTTTTAGCGATTTTCGCGTGTAGTCTCTGAGGACTCTCTCAATATTATTGAGGTTGCCTGCTGATTGTCTGCGTCGCCTAAAAATTATTACTCAGTCCTGTAGTCCGAACCACGGGACTAAAAGTATTTTAGGATACTTGCAGAGTTTCCAGCATATAGCGAAATTTTATAACTACAATCGTCATTGTTTATAGTTATCGCCGACGTTCATTGGTGCTTCATTCAGTGAGCAGTAAATCTTGCGACCTACCACCCCCAAAC
>MHPJ01000020.1 GCA_001822065.1 Candidatus Staskawiczbacteria bacterium RIFOXYB1_FULL_37_44
CATAGCGCACATTTTTTGAATTGGTCACGTAGGCTCCGGTAGAATTTATATTTTTTATACCCTGGTGATATTTGTTCGGATTTTTTAGCCAAAATTCATGAGCTCTTTTCCTTGCCTCCTCAATTCCATTCCACGAATTTAATCTCATTTCAGCAATTTTTTCTTCGTATTCTTTTTTTGTATATTGGACATTAAATATGCAATATTTTTTATTGCGAAGATTCATACATCCAAAGCAATTGTTGCATCCGAGGCAATCCTTGCAAAACCAGATTTCGAACGACTCAACGCACTGCGAACAAAAATGTGCGCGATGGCAATTCATTATCCAAAATGATTCGTAACAGCGCTCGGAGTTAATGCAATGCGAGATATCATAGCAATTTTTTGCATAATTAACACCGTTGCCATAAGCGCAATCCTCGCAATAATCAGCATTAAATAGCAAATAGCAATTTTTAAAATAACCACAATTTGCGCTGTAATCGCTATTAACCATGGTGTCGACATAATAATTACGCGCAGGCCGCGGCACCTTTTTCATCAATTCTAAAATTTGCTCAAAAAAAGGTTTGGAAAAATCATAATCAACGCCATAGTCCATCGGGTCCCACACGTCAGACCTGAAATCCTCGTCAGTGTACACAACAATTCCCGATTCAGGCGGATAAATAGTCAAAATTTTCTCGCCCGTCCTCGCGTTCACATTTCTAAATAATTTCCGCTCGTTACGAAAAGCAAGCCGGCGCTGAAACCTGCACTCCGGGCAAAAGGTTGGAGCTGGCACCTTCATTTTTTCGTAAAACAAAAAATCCTCGGGCTCAATTGTAAAGTCCTTTTTACAATTTTGGCATTGTTTTATTTGGTTTTCCATTTTATTTTTTAGTGATGTGGTTTTTTGCCTCGAGGCAAAAAACCACACACATGGTCATGCTACTTCGTTATTGTAACACCCTTCGCAGTAAATAATTTCTTCGCGTTCGGGAGAGTATGATGTTTTAATTTCTTTTCCGCATTTGGCGCATTGGCGATCCCACAATTTGGGCGGATTTATGCGTGACATTCTTTCCATATGCCGGCAATCTGAACAAAACCGCGGAATAGGAAATTCAAAACGGCGCAAAAGCGCAAGCTCTGCCGATGTTATTCTAAAAGCTTTTCCACATTTACCGCAACCCAAAATCTCTTTTAACATTGAATCTTGCGCATCGTGAATACTATCGGAAATTTTATCAGCCGGCAAAGTAATCGTGTAATTGTTTGCCACAGGTTCACGCCAACGCCATCCCCTTTTCAAGACTTCTTCTTTAGAAAAAGGATAATATTGAACTGCTTGAGATTCGTTATACATAAACGGGCTTAAATCGTATGGTAAAAAATCTCCATAACGCCAAACTCTTCCAGTAGAATCAACATAAGGATTTTTATCCATGTCTTCAATAATCCGCGCGCGCAAAGCCGTGTATTCTTCCGGCGAATATTGTTTATTTAAAATTCTGTATTGTTTTGTCTTAATATTAATGCAACCAAAAGTATATTTGCATGAAGTATTGTACATACCATATTCTACTTCCATTGTGCCTTGATGCCATGCGCCACAACTGAACTTAACTAAGTCTGCGCCATCGCCAACAGTTAAAGAATCCACCGTTCGCTGAACGCCATGCCCCCATTCAGTAAGATCGTAAATATCTTTGGCAGGAGGCATTGTTATGAACTGACAATATCGCGCATCTTCCAACTCTCGAGCTTGGTAGCAATTGAGCGCATTTTTTGCGCGAAAAACATAATCACCCGTTGCATTAATATTTTGCGGAGAATTATGCATATATTTATTTGGATGCTGCAACCAGAATGTATCAACAATTTTTCTAATCTTTAACAATTCTTCATAGCTGTCTAATTTATATTCTTCAATTTTTCTTAAATATTCTTCTTTTGTATATGGTTTGTTAAAAATATGGTATTTTTTATTTCTCAAATTTATACAGCCAAAACAATTGTCACAGCCGCTGCAGCTTTTTAAAAAATATGAATCGCTACAATTTGAACAACTCTCGCAAAAAAATAATTTATATCCGACAGAATCAATTGTTTGGTACATTAGTTCTGATTCGCCAACCATATGGCAATCCATTGAATCTTTAACGCGTACCGCTATAGTTGAGTAAAGGACGTTTTCGCAGAAATCAGCATTAAAAATTAAGTAACAATTTTTAAGACTTCCAACGTGATTAACATAATCGCTGTTTATTAAAGTTGCATAATCAATTACAAGAGCCATGTGCGGAGTTTTTCTTTGCAACTCAATCATCTGCTCAAAAAAAGTGCGCGATGAATCATATTCCAAAAAATATTGCCCATCGTCCCATTTATCCGACCACCAGCATGCGGGACAATAAACAACCAATTTTGAGTCTGGAGAAAAAATCGTTACCATATCTTTACTGCACAAATCGCACTTTCGCTTATAAAGCACTCTTTCATTACGAAACATCATACGCCGCTGAAACCGGCACTCCGGGCAAAAAGTTGGAGGCGGGATTTTCATTTTTTCGTAAAACAAAAAATCCTCGGGCTCGATTGTAAAGTCCTGTTTGCAGTTCTGACATACTCTTTTTTCAGAATCTTTATCCATATCGTTAATTCATTTGCTTATTTGTATTCCAATAGATTTTGTCTCCGCACTTTTTACACTTATAATAAACTTCTTTCTTATTTTTTGTTTTAACAATTTTTGCCATGATATATTGCAACGCTTTATTTATTATTATAAATTATTTTTTGAAGAATTCTACATATTCGAACAATTTAAAAGAACGATTTCTGGAAAAACCTGTAATTTCTTTAAGAATACCCGCTTTTTCAAATTCTTCGGCTAATTTTGCGGCTGTCGGAAAAGTTATATCCAATTCCTTTACAATTTGATTGACATTCATGATCGGTTGAGAAAACAATGCGATTAAAAAACGCTGACCAAGCTCTGCCCTGCGACCTAGTTTTATTATTTTTTGCTCATATTTTTGCCGTAATTCTATTATTTTTTCAAAAGTTAGTTTACCCTTGGTGGCGGTCTCAATAACTCCTGAAAGAAAAAATTTAATCCATTGTTCAATGTTGTTTGAAGACCTGACAACGGTTAAAGAGTCATAATATGAACCCTTATTTCTATCAAAAAAATCGGATAAATAAAGTGTAGGCTTTTTAAGAACTTTGGCATCTACTAGTTGAAGCGTTATCAAAAGACGTCCAATTCTTCCGTTTCCATCCAAAAACGGGTGAATTGTTTCAAATTGATAATGACTCATAGCAACTTTAATAAGCAGTGGTATCTGCAAATCTTTGTTGTGCCAGAATTTTTCAAGATCAAAAATTAATTCTCCAAGCTCATCTGGGTGTGGCGGAACAAAAAATGCATCTTTCAAATCTGAACCGCCAATCCAATTCTGGCTTATTCTTATTTCACCAGGCGTTTTGTGCTCACCCCTCGCATTGGTCAGCAGTATTTTATGGGCAGATTTAAGAAGCCTCATTGAAAGAGGTATCGTATTCAATTCTTTTATGGAAAAATTAATTGCCTGTATATAGTTTTGCACTTCCTTCCAGTCATCACGTTTTTCCGGGTTGACATCGTCCCTCAAAAGCAACGCTTCATCAACTCCTGTTTTTGTGCCTTCAATTCTACTTGATGTAGTAGCCTCCTTTGCAATATGCATGCGAATAAAATAATCAACGTCGGGAACAAGACTGGAATAAGCATTTAGTTCACCCAAAAGACGCACCGATTCTTCTAAAAGCATATTTATTTTCTTGTCTTCCCATTCAAATGTTTTATTAATAAGAAAGGGGCTGAAGCTTTTATACTCCAGTTGCTGTTTGTATGTTCCTGCTTTAAATGTTGATTTCATAAGTTTAAATACAATTATCTATATTTAAAGTTTAGCATATAACTTTAAATAAGTAAACCCACGCTTAAAGTTAACGTTTTACGCCACCTCGGCGTTGTAGCAAGCTTCGCAGTAAATAATTTCTTCGCGATCGGGAGAATAAGATGTTTTAATTTCTTTTCCGCACTTTGCGCATTGGCGATCCCACAATTTAAACGGCGTACGCTGGGCAAGCCTGGCATAGTGTCGGCAGTTAGAACATAATCTTGGCAAAGCCAAATTCATTGCTCTGTAAAACGCAAGCTCTGAAGGAATAATTTTAAATGCACCCATGCATTGATGGTTGCATCCGCCAGCCGCATGTTCGCACGCTATCACCTGATTTAAAATGTCGTCTTGAACGTCTTTTATGTGGTCTGGCAAGTCTTGAGGCTGAAGCGTAATTTTATATTGTTTTGTGTCGGGTTCTCGCCACCTAAAGCCAGCTTCCAAAATTTCTGATTTCGTTTTTGGATAATATTCCTGGGCAATGGTTTCGTTGTAAGCAAAGGGAGAAAGTTCTATTGGGAAAAATTCGCCGTATTTATATGTTCTCCCTTTTGCATCCACATATGGCATATCAGTCATGTGCGCAATAATTTTTGTCCTGAGCTCGTCGAAGGATTCTTTTGTATACTGCTTATTTAAAATACAATAACGTTTGCTACGAAGCCCCACGCATCCGAACAAATCTTGAGAGTTTTTGCACGCATAAGTGTAATTTGTATTCTGGCAAGAATGTGTAAAAACAGCAAAGCGGTTAAGCGTGGCATTATCTCCGGTATCAACAATTTCATATGATTCACTAAAAATCGCGCCTACACCATAACCGTCATAAATATCACGAAACTCCGCTCCGTGCATAACATATTTACAGTCTTGGGCATCACCAAATATATCAAAACCCATATATACGTTTTTGCAATTTAAAATATTATCTCCTACACAATTTTGTGATTTATGAATAAACCCATGACGCCTAGGATACTGTTTTATGAATTCTTCAAATTTTTTCCTAAAGTCAGTAAGCCCCTTATAGCTTCCCAAATCATATTTGGCGCGTTCTTTTGCATATTCTTCTTTTGTATATTGCTTGTTAAAAATGCAGTTTGATTTATTACGTAAATTTATACACCCCAAACAATCTATCAGGTTTTTACATGCATGAAGAAAGGCGCAATTAACGCTTTCGTCGCTATCATAAGAGAAAAAAACGCGGTTTAAGTCACCACACAAAGTATCATCGTAACATTGTATAAGATTAAGGGTTTTATACAAATCAAGGGAATTTTTAGAATCTAGCGCGCCGGCACAATATGATATGTCCTCACACCTCGCAGACGCATAAAAAAGATAACAATTTTTTATATCAAGGCTGTGATTTCCGTATTCAGAATTTATTGTGTTGGAATTTGCAAGATTAGGGAGAGGAGCTTTTTCAAATAACTCTCTAAACTGCTGGAAAAATGGTTTTGAAAAGTCGTAATCGCGGGCGCTTGCCAACTGGTCCCAATTGTCAGACCACCAATAATCTCTTTCATAAACAACAAAAGGATTTTCTGGCGCAAACATTGTAATAATATCTTTTCCAGTAGCATCGCACTTTCTGTGATACAAAGTGCGCTCGTTTCTCCAACTCATTCGCCTGACAATTCGGCAATCTGGGCAAAAGGTTGGCGGTGGGACTTTTATTTTTTCGTAAAACAAAAAATCCTCGAGTTCAATAATGAACTCTTGTTTACAATTTTGACAGATTTTATTTTCTTGTTGCATATTCTAAAATATAGATTCCCGCTTTCGCGGGAATGACATTAGAGGTTTATTTTTTCTCCGGGTTTTATTATATTCTTTTTGTCGTCGCCATTTTTAGATTGCTTCGCCTGCTG
>MHPJ01000021.1 GCA_001822065.1 Candidatus Staskawiczbacteria bacterium RIFOXYB1_FULL_37_44
AGCTGGAATGGACGACGCATATGTCGCCAGGGAATCAGCAAAATCTGTGGCTGGAGGCGGACCTGCGCTGACCAAACAAGACGTAAATTATGGTCAGCTTAAAAAATCTTGGAAAGATATGAGTTTGAGCGCAAGGTCTAAGTTTAATTTTGCAGATGCCAGCATCCTTAGCAATACTCAAGCCGAAGAATTTGCTCTAGCCCATGCTTCCGATGTGGCAGAGGCAACAAGAGCTGCAACGGATCCAACCGTTAAAACTGCCAATACAACATTTTTGCAAGCCATGGTTGGAGCAGCTGGGGTTCTTACGCCTAATCGCCAAATCGATGATGCGATATCAGCAGCCAGAGTTGCTGGAGATGTGGCAACCGATAGAGATCTTAGCAAAGCAAAGAGAATAATAAAGACTTTGTAGTAAAATTTATATCTAAAAAAAGATGGAACTTAAAAATATTGGCTCAACATTTAGTTCAAAAACAGACGCACTTCTTTTTGAAATAATTCAGAAAAACAGTTTAGACGAAGACAAAACTTCTGTACTGTTAACAGCAATTACAATGTTTTTCTCGCGTAATGAAATATCCGAAAGCCAAATGCTTGATCTAATACAAAAGGAAATTAAGGTTTCTCCGCAAACAGCAGAACAAATTGCGAAAGAAATAAAAGAAAAATTAATTCCGACTTTATGGAATAAAATGCCAGAAACAGAAAAAAATTTATTGCTGTACGGAAATAAAGTAAAAACAGAAGAAACGAAAAAAATAGAAAAAACAGACGCAGATATTTTTCCAAAAGTGGAAATGCCTGTGCCAAAAGGAAAAAACAAGTTTACGCTAAAAAAAATAGAAAAAATATCCGCCTCGGGTGGGGAAGAGCCAGCGCCACAAATAAAACCACGCACAGAGCCAGATAGTTACAGAGAACCGATTGAATAAAAAATTGTAAAGAAATAGGCCGCGATACACCCAGTGTATCGCGGCCTTTGTTTTGTCACGGCGAAAGTTTTTTCAGTAACACCGTGGCAAGTTCCTGAATCCCAGGAACATCGAACCTGCGATAACCCGTACCCAGCTTACGCTGAATAAGGGTGTCGTTGGCGAGCTGAACAATCTCGCTCAGGCGAGCGGGGTTGGTGGCCGCCAAGTGCGTCCTGACAGCCGCGGCATCGGGAAAACCCAGCGCCACAGCTTCAATCTCAAGCATTGAGCCAATGAGCTCGGCCGCGGCTCCTTTTGCCTGCCAAGATTGGCGTTGAACTTCAGCCTGAGCATCCTGATCTTCTTTTTGAAAGCCAATGTCCTTGATCAAGATCCGGTTACAGATTACTCCAACGCCCCAGTCAGCCCTCAAACTGCCAATATCTTTCAGATCGCCCCCAGCAGTGTTCTGCGGCTGGCCTAAGTTACAAATAGCCTGCGAAAACCCCGCGCTATTTGCCTTCATGGCTTGCACTTCGGCAGGCGTAGAAGCATTAACAACGTCTTTTATCAGCGATCCCATTACCTCGTCTGTTCGCGCGGCAACATCTTTCGGTCCGGTGTACAAAAACTGTTCAACGTGCTCCGGACGAAGCCTGTAAACCACTTCCACATCTAACGGAATTGCCTTTACCCCATTTTCAGATTTGGTTTCGGCCTTAGAGAGCTTGATGTTTCTCGGCAGTTCATGCAGAAAAACAAAGTTCTCATTGCCGAAACCGTCGTCATTGTTAAACTCTAAGTACTTCACAGGCTTAACCAGTCCAGCAACGTAAAAAATGTATGCTGTGAATGGTATCCTAAACATCAGCCAGCACGAACCGGTAATATTTGGACCAACAGTAACCATATGGGTGAAAGGATCTTTATCCTGCACGATGAATCCATCCGCATCAAAATGACGCCCACGGTACTGCATAGTTGTACAGGCATATTTGCCGAACATCTCCCACGCAGTGGCAGTGCCCTCATCTTGAGTGTGCTCTCTCAAAACAAGGGGGGCAATCACGACCAAAAAGCCGGCGAAGCCAATGATAATCCAGCCGCAGAAAGCCAAAAAGTCCAAAACCATGCTAATCGTTTCCATTTCAAACTCCTTCGCGAAAAGTGAACGGTCGATAACAGCCAAAATGGCTGTATTTGACAAGTTACGCTACTCTATTAATTATAGCATATTAGAACCTGCTTGTCAAGATGTGAACAACATATTGTTTTATTATAAATACAGCATGCTATAATAAAACAATAATTTTAAAATTTTGTAATTTTTGTAATTTTTAAAATAATTCTTTAATGTTCTAATTTTTAATATGCGTTTCTGAAAATTTGGACATTATTTAAAAATTGAAAAATTGTAAAAATTGAAAAATTCCGTGGAACAATATCCAATTCCGCAATTTATTGAACAAGAAGGAAAAATAGCATTTTTTATTTCCTTTAGGCAGTTTTTTTACCTTGTTGGAGCAGGGGCTGTTTGCTTTGTTTTATATTTTATTTTGCCAAGATTTTTGTTTTTTCTGGCAGCTCCCATAATTTTTGTGGCAACTTTAATTTTGGCCTTTGCAACAATGAACGGCGTGCCAATTTTAAATATGATTTTAGGCGCAATTGGGTTTTCAATGGGCGGGAAAGACTACACATGGAAAAAGAAAGAATCCCCCTATCCTTTTAAACCAATAAAAAGAACCCAGATAAAAAAGATAGAACAAGGACCGGTTTTGCAGGCCCAAACCAGCCAGCTTAAAAAAACAAAAACGCAAATAGACTTACACACGAAGTAATTTAGCCGTCATTGCGAGGAGCCAGGAGGCGACGTGGCAATCTATAACTCTGGATTGCTTCGTCAGTCGCTTTGCTCCTTCCTCGCAATGACAGAAAAATTTAAAAATTATTACCCATGCCTGAATCCGCCACCCAACAATTTTTGGAAATTCAAGATATACGCGAAGGCGTTTTGCTTTTAAAAAACAACGGCATACGGGGAGTTTTAATGGTTTCTTCAATAAATTTTGCTTTAAAATCTGAAGAAGAGCAAACCGCCATTATTTACGCTTTCCAAAACTTTTTAAATTCTTTGGACTTTTTCTGCCAAATTGTTATTCAGTCGCGCAACATAAACATTACTCCGTATTTGGACAGCCTGAAAGATTTAGAAGAAAGGCAGGTTAACGACTTAATGAGAAAACAAACATCTTCTTACCGGGAATTTATAAAAAATATGGTGGTGGGGGATGTGGTTATGACAAAAAACTTTTACGTTGTAGTTCCCTATAATTTAATGGAAATTTTGGGAGTAAAAAGCGCTGGCGCAGATTTTTTAAAACAATTTTCCGGAAATTCGCAAAAAAACGAACCAATGAAAGACGACCAATTTCAAAGGTGCAAAACACAGCTTTGGCAAAGAATGGAATATTTGGCAATGGGATTACGAAGGTGCGGGTTGGAAGCCGTGCCATTGACAACACCGGAATTAATTGAACTTTTTTGGTCTATTCATCATCCAGATCAAGCAGAAATTGGATATTATCCGGAAATTTTACCTGAGTTGCTTAAATAATTTCTTGTCATCGCGAGCCCGCCGCAGCGGGCGTGGCGATCCAGAGTTTGTGCACGCGCTCTAGATTGCCACGTCGCCTTCGGCTCCTCGCAATGACACTATATAAATGGCTTTTGATTTTTTAAATAATTTACTTGGCAAAAAACAGGAAGACTTGACTCAAGATAAAATTTTTGAGCAAGAGGCTTTTGACGTGCGCGACATTATTGCGCCCCCGTACATTGGAGTCCTACAAGATCACATAAAACTGGGCGAGCGTTTTGCAAAGTCATTTTTTGTTTTTTCTTATCCTCGGTATTTAAACACCGGATGGTTTTCGCCTGTGATAGATTTGAGCACCCCAATGGATATTTCATTTTTTATACATCCGGTAAGCTCTGAACTTATTTTAAAAAAGCTAAGGAAAAAAATTACAGAAGTTTCTTCAGAAATTTTAGAGAGAGAAGAAAAAGGCTTAATCCGCGACCCGTCTTTGGAAACAGCTTATAAAGACATTGAAAGTTTGCGCGATAATTTAATGACAGCTCAGTCAAAAATGTTCAGGTTTGGAATTTATATTACAATTTATGAGAATTCCGAAAAAGAGCTGCGCGACACCGAGCTGACTTTACGGTCAATTTTTGAAAGCAGGCTAATTTACATAAAACCCGCGCTTTTCAAGCAAAAAGAAGGGTTTATATCCTGCTCTCCGTATGGAATGGATTTGGTGGAAGTTCACACTCCAATGGATACAGCCCCGCTCTCAACCTGCTTTCCCTTTATTTCTTTTGACTTAAGCAGCAATGAAGGAATTTTATACGGCGTAAACCGGCACAACAATTCTTTGGTTTTGTTTGACAGATTTTCTTTGGAAAACGCAAATATGGTGGTTTTTGCAAAATCGGGATCCGGAAAATCTTATGCAATCAAACTGGAAATTTTAAGATATTTAATGCAAGGAGTTGACTGTATAATTATTGACCCGGAAAACGAATACGAGCATTTGGCAGACGCCGTGGGCGGATCATTTTTAAAAATTTCTTTAACTTCGCCAAACCACGTTAACCCTTTTGATTTGCCAATCCCCGGCGAAGACGACAATCCGCAAGATGTTTTAAGGTCTAACGTTATAAACTTGGTGGGACTTTTACGAATTATGCTGGGAGGTTTGACCCCGGAAGAAGACAGTATTTTGGACGAAGCGCTCACAGAAACCTATGCCATAAGAGATATTACCGCGCAATCTGATCCAAAAACTTGGCAGAACAATACACCTTTAATGTCAGATTTCCAGGAAGTTTTGGAATCTATGACAGGAACAGAATCTTTGGTAAACAGGATGAAAAAATTTACCAAAGGGACTTTTTCAGATTTTTTCAACCAGCAATCAAATATTTCTGTTGAGAAAAATTTTGTTGTTTTTGGAATAAGAGATATGGAAGATTCTCTACGGCCAATTGCTTTGTACATTATTATGCGGTACATCTGGAATATGGTGCGCAGTAAATTAAAAAAAAGAATTTTGGTAATTGATGAAGCCTGGTGGTTGATGCAATCTGCAGACGGCGCTTCTTTCTTGTTTGGCTTGGTAAAAAGGGGCAGAAAATATTGGCTGGGCGTTACAACAATCACCCAAGACGTAGCCGATTTTATGAAGTCTGATTATGGCAAGGCGATTATTACCAACTCGTCTTTGCAGCTTTTAATGAAGCAATCAACCGCAGACATTGAAATGGTGCAAAAAACTTTTAACTTAACAGAACAGGAAAAATATTTGCTTATTGAGGCGGGAGTTGGCGAAGGGTTGTTTTTTGCCGGCAAAAAGCACGTGTCTATACAAGTGGTGGCCTCCCAAACCGAAGACCAAATTGTAACAACCAACCCCCAAGAAGTTTTAAAAAACAGGCAAGATAAAAAAGACTTACAAGACAATGCTTGAACTGCATTACCCAACAATAAATATTTTGGGTCAGATTCTTTCGCTTAACGACACTTCAAATTTTCCAGAATATGCAAGATATTTTTTTAATATTGGCATAATTTTGGCCGGCCTTATAGCTGTTGGAACAGTAATTTTTGGCGGAGTTTATTACTTAATTTCTTTTGCAAAGGGAAGTTTTAAAGACGAAGGAAAAGACCAGCTGAAAGCAGGCATTACAGGGCTTTTAATTGTTATGTGCGCGTATTTGATTGCTTTTACAATAAATCCTGACTTGGTTGTTTTTAAACTTGGGAAATTAACACCTTCTCCTTTAAAAGATATTGCGGGAAATAATATTCCACCGGGAGTTAATTTTACCAGCTACCAGGAAATTCCTATCGGGACTTTAACCGAAACTTTATTAACGCGAACAATGAATAGTTGTTATGCTTTTGACGCGGCCGGAAATCCGGTCATTGGAAGCCAAAAAACAGACGACGGCAAAGATTTTGCGCCCACGTATTTAAACCACGACAGGGCAGACTGCCTTTTGCAATTGGCGGACGGCGCGCAAAAAAAAGGCCAGGTAATTGCAGCCCTATCGAGTGAAATAAACAAATTAATGAGCGAATGTGACTGCCAAAAATACGGAAAATGCGACGACACCTGCGGAGGCGCAGAACTTGATGAAAACGGCCAGTCAAAAGGCTGTGATGCTTATTCTGGTGTTTGCCCGGCACCGGAAGGAACAACGCCGACGTGTTCAGGGGCATGTGTGCCGGACGGCTCGCCTTATAAGGGCGCTTGCAAGACTCCAATCTACAAAGATGCGCCAAAAGATTGCTGTCCCACTGGAGTAAAGGACAAAATTGAACACGGTCCGATAAAAGTAAGCCAAGAATGCAATTCGCAGCTGACATGGTATACAGTTTACGGACATATGGATAAATTATATGTATCTGCTGGTCAAAAATTATATAAAGGGCAATCTATCGGAGAAGTTGGAGAAGTTGGCACAAATATAGGACCTCATTTACATTTTGCCGTTGGATTTCCCACGGGCGGAAGCAATATTTACCAAATAGCTATCAGCTTTGATATTTCCTCTTTAGTATCGGCGCCTGGAGGAAAAATCGGCTCTCGAGATCCGGGCACAATTGCACAGCCTCTGCCACCTGATGCGACTCAAGACAAACTAAATTTTATAAAATCCACCTTATCTTCTCCATTAAATAATGGTTTTTGCAAATGGAAAGAAGTTTTTGGCTCAATTTTACACAGCCAAGGGGCTTATTATGCGCAAGACTGGGAATGCAACGCCAACAAAACAGCGAGTGATAAAAATTCAACTGAGTCGGCAACCGTGTTTAATATGAGTGGGGGAAATAACATAGAGTCCACGGTTTTTGAAATCCTTCAAGGCGAAGGCGGAGTAGTCATTGAACATAAGGTTGTTGATTCCCATGATAATAATCCGCCCAAAACCAACAACGATTTAAATATCGGCGGAGCAACAACATGCCAATCTTCCGACCCTTCAAAACCAGGATATTGCTCTGGAGCAGTAGGAATTTGCATTGGCAACACCTGCGCTCCGCTCGGAGGCGGCGAGGGAGGGGGAAGCAGCAGCAGTTGCAATGCGTGCAACACACCCGCAAATAATTATGCCGGGCTGGACGAATTTAGATGCCCAAACAACCGGCTTAAATTTAACCAATGCTCTGGCATTGCCGGGCTGGTGGAAAAACAAACTCAATTAAACGGAAAAACAATTACCGTAATTGACTCAAAAAAATGGAACCAGCTTAATTTGGCGCAACAACTGACGTATTTTAAAGAAAAAATGGAAAGCATCAAAAATGAAATAAAAAAAGATGCTAATAAATTAACCGAAGCAAAAACAACATTGGGGCGCTGTTATTTGGCAATGCCCTATGTAGATTTGCTAAAAACTTACCAGAAAACAGACCAAAAATCAAAAATAATTTTAATCAACAAAACTTTTAAAGATCCTTTAACCAATTCTGTGGTAAGCGCGACAAAATATTGCAAGGGATTCAATTACGGAAACAGCAACTGTTTAAAAAAATGCAACGATATGTGCCCCGATACCAGCAGCGAGGCAATTGAAGATTATGCAGAATGCACAGATCCAAAAACCCAAGAAGCCTGCATTGAAGAAGCCTTTTACAACAGACCTTGCGCAGATGCTGATGTTGAAAATCCGCCTGACAATTTTGGCGAATGTATAGATTTGTGCCAAAATGATTGTTCAAATATTTGCGCAAAACAATATTTGCCAAACTCTAATGAATTTAAAACCTGCCAAGAACAATGCAAAAATGATTCAAAATGCGTTTTAGATAACGCCGACACTTGCTTGTTTGGAGCTGAAGGTTTTAACAATTGCGCAACCCAAATTACAGACCAAGGCAACATAAACCATTGCATTTCAAACGCATATCTTTGTAAAAACGGTTCTGACGAATATGCAGGTTATCCAGATTGCGCAAGACCCGCATCTGCAAAATGCGCCGACGGGCAATATTCCTCATCTTTTCTTTACAAATCTTTTTTTGATAATTATCCCGGCTGTGAAAAATGCCCGTATCCCCTTAATTCTCTTATAGAAGGCGGGCCAGCTTGCGAAAAAATATATCCTGAAACCGCAAAATGCCCGTCTTCTTCATACTGCCCGAATTGCCCATGCGGTAAAATTGACCAAAATTTTAGATTTTGCATTCCAAATGAAAGTGATAAAAATAATGCCGGTGACGAAGGCTCGGCCATTATAACCCAAAAAGTTTTAGCCTATGAAATTACCAGCCCGCAATGCAATGAATATGCTTTTAACGATGACCCTTTGACATTTTATTGCGAGGATAGCTGGTGGACAGATCCAAATAAAGAAGGAAATAATCCTACGCCGATTGGAACAGAAAGAATTTGTGAAAAATCCGGCGAAGTGCCGGTGGGACAGACTGTTGACGGCGCTGAAAATTGGGCCAATAATTTAATTGCTTCAGCAGAAAAAATAAATAAAAACATACAAAAAATATTTGATAATATGCAAAAAGCCGGCAAAGCAAAAAACACCCAGCCCGTACAAGATTACTGCAAATGCAATGCTAAATTTGAAAATAAAAATCCAATTTGTAAAACCGACTGCAAATTTAATCAAGAAGACATTCCGGTTTATGATGGAAATGGCGAACCAACCGGCGAAACCCAAACCCAATGCAGTTGCGCTTTTACATCATGTCAGGGAAACCCTTGTGAACAGGTTATAAATTATTTATCTGATATTTGGAATAGCTTCAGGCAATTTAAAATCAACTTTATAGATTTTTACACAACAATGATTCAAGAGCCAAGAAGTGATATTATAAAACAATTAGCCTATTCCAGACAGCAAACAAATAGTTGCAGTTTGGTAAACAACGCGTACAATACAAAAGCCAAACTATTTAACTGCACATGGGCAGAACACCAAATAATTTCGCCAATCAGCAACAGTAAAACAATATTAAATGGGGTAACTTATGACGGATGTTATGGAGGCCAAAACGACGGGCATTTAGGCAAGAGATTTAATTTAACTGACAACTGGTTTTGTTGCCAAGAATATTCAAAAAATCCTGTCCAGCGCAACTAGCCACAATAATTGACTGCGATTCTGTCATTGCGAGGAGCGTAGCGACGAAGCAATCCAGAGTAAAATAATAAATTATAGATTGCCACGTCGCCCTTGCAGGATCTTCGACCTGCGGGCTCGCTCGCAATGACAAATAAAAACATATGATAAAAAATAAATTTTTAAATTTATGAAAAATAAATATTTAATTTTTTCTGCCTTTCTAATTTTATTTTTATTTTTGAGCGCAGACTTTGCCCAAGCGACACTGGAAATAACTTATCCTCCCATTCCGGGTTTGCCGGATATAAATACTAATAATCCTGGCATCAGTGAATTTGTGGGATATTTTTTTGGTTTGGGTATTTACATCGCCGGCATTTTATCTTTGATTTCTTTTACAATTGGAGCTATTGGAATTATCGGAGCTAGCGCAACAGGAGACCCGTCAAAAAGAGGCGACTCAATGGACAGAATAAAAGGAGCTGTTTTGGGATTGGTTTTAACATTGGCTTCTTTTATAATTATCCGCACAATAAATCCAACTTTAATTACGCCAAGCTTAACTCCGCTTCCGGGAGTGCAAGGAGTTTTTTATACAAACGGCACAGAAAAAAAACCAATTGGCATTCAGGTGTCGGATATTGCTCACAGAGGAGAAGATTTAATTAAAAACAACTTTAACAGCATAATTTACGATTGTTCTGACGCCACAAAAGCTCCCGCGCTTTTAATTTGGGAATTTCCGTTGCCTAATTTGGAATCAGGCAATAGCAAAGATTTAAATGCAACACAGGTTAAAAAAATAACTTGCGGGCAAACAGAGCCTTTGCCGCAAGGTTCGCTTAGAATGGCATTTGAAACTCCGGGAGTTTATTATTGTTTGGGCGGATGCAGCGGAGAAATGTGCTCTGGATATATGTCAAACGCAAACACAAATAATCAAGATAATTTGGGAGAAACATTTAGTCAAAAAGTTAAAGGAGTTAGGTTTGTAAATACTCCTGGCGCTGACTATGGAATTATTTTCCATAAAGTTGGCGGGCTTAAAAACGGTGGGGAATGCAACTATCCAATAACCGGAAATGGATGTTATTCTGTTGATTCGGCTGGAAACCAAATTATAGAAGCGTCCGCGGCTAATATTTATGTTTTCAATAAAACTCCTGCAACTTCAGGAAACGGAGTAGATTTTTACAGCGAACCTTATGGCTGGGACGCGGGAGCTAATGCCGGTTATTACAAAGTAACCACCGAAATGATAGATCCCATCTTTGGACCAAGAGCAGATTTTATGTGTTTTGATTATAAAAATGTCAATGTTCCCGATGCCTATAAGAATAAATGCACGCCAAACGGAAACTGCGGAGGCGAAGATCTTGGCTGTAATAATGACTTTGATTGTAATGTAAATCAAGGCGAAACATGCGACACAATCCATCATCAATGCATTGGTGAAAATAGCGATGTTCTTTGTTCAAATAACGCCTGTGAAACATTTCAAGATTGCCCGGGTTCCATAAAAGTTAAGGGAAATTATTTGGTGGCTGTTTATTCCAAAGATACAGACAACACAACATATTGCCAGACATTTACAAAAGATGTTGTAAACTTAAACACTGAGCCAATTTTAGCATCCGGGGGAAAACAATTAGAGGGAGCTTACATAATTCCGACAAAATAAAAATGTTAGAAGTTGCATATCCAACAATTGCCGGCCAAACTTTAACGCAAGCTGCTGAATTGCCGCAATATGTTTTATATCTATTTAACGCCGGAATGTTTGTTGGATTTTTTGCTGTTTTTATCTCCTTGATTTGGGCAGGAGTGCTTTATTTTTTATCTCCAGCAAAAGCTGACTTGCGCGCCGATGCCAAAGACATGGTCGGGGGAGCAATTTCCGGGCTTTTAATTTTGGCTTTAACTTATTTAATTTTAACAACGATAAATCCGCAGTTAAAATTTTTAAATTTTAACAAACTTCCAGAGGCGCCTCCTCCCCCGGAACAAAAAAAACCGGGCGGAGTTTATTTTTATAAAGAAGCCGGCTGCGCCGACGAAAACGCGCAGGCAAATACATCGGACATAGCAGATTTGGGCGATGCTCTAAAAAATCAAATAAAAGCCGTTGGCATAATACAAAATCCTGAAAATCAAACTTATTATATTCCAATTTTATACGACGCAATAAATTTGCAAGGCAAATGCCAGTATTTAAATCCAAACCAATCTTGCCATTCTGTAGATTCTTTTGCCTTGTCGGCTTCTATTTTAAGATATAACCAAAATCCAAACGGCGACGGCGTTTATTTTTACCGCAAATCTTATTTTGAAGAAAAAGGCGGTTCATTTAAAGTCAGCAATTCAGAAATCGGCGGAGCATATCCGTATGCTTTTGTGAAGAGATTAGAAGACTTAAAATTCCAAAATGTTCCCAAGGAAGAACAGGATTGCGGTTCATATGACAAAAACGGCGAATGTGTTGAAGACAGCAGAACAGCTCCGGCTCTTTCAGGAGAAAACATTTCATCCGTAAAAATAAAAGGGAGTTATGTTGTTTTATTTCTTTATTTAGCTCCCGGAGAAACCTCTACAGGACCTTGGACGTATTGCCAAGCATTTCCAACTGTTAATGATATAAATAAAATTGGCCCCGTACAAATAAAATGGGAAAACGCAAGAAACCACGAGAATTATGTGCCAAACTACGTTGTAATAATCCCAATAAAAAAATAATACTGTCTGTCATTGCGAGGAGTGTAGCGACGAAGCAATCTATAGTCTGTGCATAAAACTCTGGATTGCCACGCCCCGCTGCGGCGGGGCTCGCAATGACACTGACACGCGTTAAGCTTTTTATTTTGGCTTAATTATAATGTGGCGATCAAACCCTTCGCCGCTGCTTTCGGTTAAAACGTCTGTTCTTTGCGCTAATTCAGCGTGTATTACGCGCCTCTCATAAGAAGACATCGGCGGAAGAATTTTTTCTTCTTTATTTAAAGCAACCTGGTCCGCCAAGTCTTTAGCTAAGTTTTTTAAATATTCTATTTTCTGTTTTTTATAATCATTGATATCCAAATTAAAATAAAATATTTTTTCTAATTTTTTATTTAGAATAAGGCGTAGAATTCGTTGGATTTCAAAAAGCGTTTGTCCGCCTTGCCCAATTAAAATTTGAGGCTCTTGCGCTGTTACTTCCAAATTTACAACTTCCGCGTTTTCTGAAACAGATAAATTAACTTCTGTAATAGAAACATCCATTGTCATTTTTTCAAAAAATTCTTGCGCTAATTTTTTAATTTTTTCTATTTCTTTTTGTTCTATCATATTTTTACTGATTTATAATTTCAGGCTTATTTTTTTTGAATATAAAATATTGTTGGACTATGGAAAATATTCCGCTGGCTGTCCAATATAATCCCAAAGCAGATGGCAGGCCGATAAGTATTATTACAGTAAATACTGGTAAAAAATAAACCATTTGTTTTTGCATTACTTTAGAAAAATCTGGCGTAGAAGATGTTTTGCCGTCCGGGGCAGATGGCATTAGCATTTTTGTTTGAAAATACTGAGTTAGACCTGCCAAAACCGCGAAAATTAAATTGGGTTTTGAAAGGTCAATTACGTTTAAAAAAAACGAGTTTATGGGGCCGGGGTTTACAACAAAACTATACAGGGAAACAAGCTCTTTTGGGTTTAATCCGTTCCAAAAAACCTGGTAAAGCGCGATTAGTATAGGCAGTTGTATTATCGCCAACAATAAACCAGAAAACGGATTTATTTTTTCTGTCTTGTAAAGTTCTAAAATTTCTTTTGCCTGTTTTTCTTTATCATCTTTATATTTTTTTTGCGCTTCTTGTATTTTGGGCTGCAATTTTTGAAGGCCGCGCTGTGAATTAACTGCTTTTACTGAAACTGGAAAAAGTATGACTCTTATAATTACCGTTAAAAATATAATTGCTATTCCAAAATCATGCCCGGGAACATAATTGTACAGCAACACCAGCAAATTAAACAAGGGCTGGTATAAGATAATGTAAAAAAAATGTATTAGGGAATCAAACATTTAATTTTGTTTTTGTTAGCATATCTGTTACGGCTTTTTTTATTTCAGAAAATTCTTTTTTTTCTATGCCGGGCAGCGCAATTATAACTGCGTCTATGCCGGGCTTTATATTTTTTTCCTGCGATTTTATCGCTTCTGAAAGCCTTCTTCTGGCTTTGTTTCTTAGGGTTGCTTTTTTGGAAACTTTCAAGCTTACCACAAACCCAAACCTGCTAAAATCCAAACCATTTTCCATTACCTTAAAAATAAAAAGATTATTTTTAAAGCTTTTTGACTTTTTGTAAATCGCTTCAAAGTCTTTTTTCTTTTTTATTCTATTTATTTTAGGCAGCATTGTTGTTAGTGTCATTGCGAGGAAGGAGCGAAGCGACTGACGTGGCAATCCAGAGTTATAGATTGCCACGTCGCCTGCGGGCTAACGCCATGACAGAGTGTACAAAAAATCATACAGCAAGCTTTGCCCTGCCTTTTCTCCTTCTGGCCTGCAAAACCTGCCGGCCAGTTTTTGTTTTTTTCCTTCTCAAAAACCCATGAGTATTTGCTCTTTTTTTCTTTTTTGGCTGGTATGTTCTGCTCATAATTAGTATATTTATTTAGTTGGTGTATAATATAGTCAGTATAGCCTAAAAAACTTTGATTTGCAACTTATATTTATTGTGCGTCTGCGTATAAACAGCGCGCACAAGTTATCCACAGTTTAATAACAGGTGTGCATATTTTATACATCATTTGACAAGCTGTGAATAAAAGAGAAAAATACAATATATACATAAGCATCTAAACTTAATAAGTATGAACAACTCAGAGCTTTGGAGGTCAGTGCTTGCCCAAATGCAATTCCACATTTCTAAGGCAAACTTTGCAACTTGGTTTCAAAATACTGAAATTATTTCAAAAGAAAACGAAAAGATAATAATTTCGGTTCCAAATGCCTTTTCCAAAGAATGGCTAAGCAATAAATATAACAAACAAATTTTAAAAACTCTGCACGATATAGACGACTCAATAAAAGATCTGGAATTTGTTATTAAGCCCCAGCCCGCAAAAAATGCTCCGCAAAAAAGTATCATAGATAATTTAGAAAGGCCGGAAGAAATACAATTAAAATTTGAAGAATTTAAAACAAACAAAGAAACCAACCTTAACCCAAGATATACTTTTGACAACTTTATTGTCGGCTCGTTTAATGAATTAGCCCACGCGGCCGCCCTGGCCGTAGCCGACAACCCCGGATTCACTTATAATCCGCTTTTTATTTACGGAGGCACGGGGCTTGGAAAAACTCATCTAATACAAGCTGTAGGAAATAAAATTGGAGATGAATTAAAAAAGAAAAAAGTAAAATATATTTCCTCAGAAAAATTTGTTTCAGGAATTGTTCAGGCCATCAGGTCAAATAACATGGAGGCATTTAAGGCCAGTTTGGCTCCAATAGATGTTTTAATTTTAGACGATATACAATTTATAGCAGGAAAAAACAAAAGCCAGGAAGAATTTTTCCATGTTTTTAATTCTTTGTATGAAAAAAATAAGCAAATAATTCTTTCTTCAGACAGACCTCCAAATGCCATAGCCGAGCTTGAAGACAGGCTGAGGAGCCGCTTTGAAGGGGGAATGATTGCCGATGTCAGCCTTCCAGATTATGAAACAAGGCTTGTTATTTTAAAACAAAAAGTCCAAGAAAAAAATATGGATATTTCAGAAGATGTTTTAGATTATATAGCGACAAACGTTAAAAAAAATATCAGAGAATTGGAGGGCGCCTTAAATAAATTATTGGTTTACAATAAAATTAACCAGGCGCTTGATGTAGAAATAGCAAAAAAACTTTTAAAAGGCTTTATTTTCTCGCCTTTTGATGTGGCAAATTATAAAAAAATTATTGAGACGGTCGCAAAATTTTACAATTTGGAAGAAAAAAATTTATTTGATCCCACCCGCCGCAAAGAAATTGTAAAACCAAGGCAAGTGGCGATGTTTTTATTAAGGAAAGAATTAAAATATTCTTTTCCAGCTATAGCAAGAAAATTTGGCGGAAAAGACCACACAACCGCGATTTACGCTTACAAAAAAATTACGCAAGAAAACGAAGAAAATAATAAATTAACCGAAGAATTAAATTTAATCAAACAGGGGATATACAGTGCATAAGCTTGTTATAAAAACAGAATAACTTTCCAGGATAAAAAAACACATCGCAATTTACACTTTTATCCCAATAATTTATCCACAACATTTTCACAATAAAAATCACGAACAAATAAAAAAATTTACATCTATTTATATTTTTAAAAAAACAAAAAATCGTAACACTAATAATAAGTATAATAATATATAAAATATTAATTATTAATAAAAATTAAAAAATATGAAAGTTGAAATTTTAAAAGAAAATTTAAAAAATGGCCTAAGCGTGGTTGAAAAAATTGTCGGGAAAAACTTATCCCTTCCAATTTTAGACAATGTTTTACTGAGCACAGAAGACGGTTTTTTAAGCTTAAGTTCAACAGATTTGGAAACTGCGATAAAATTATGGATATTAACTAAAATAGTAAAAAACGGCAAAGCCGTGGTGCCTGCCAGGCTTTTTTCAAGTTTTGTTTCTTTGCTTCCAAATGAAAAAATTGTATTGGAAGAAAAAAAACAAGGGCTATACATTGAATGCAAAAGTTTTAAAAATCAGGTGCAAGGGTTCAACCCGGAAGAATTCCCGCTAATTCCGGAATTCAAAGATTTTGAGTATTTAGAAGTTGATAATAAAAAACTCTGCCATGGGCTTTCTCAAATTGTGGATATTGCTTCTCCTTCACAAAGCCGTCCTGAAATTTCAGGAATTTATTTCATTTTTTCAAAAAATTTAATTAAAATAGTTGCGACTGACAGCTTTAGGCTGGCAGAAAAAAATATAACTTTAGATTCGCCGGTTAAAAAAGATATTGCATTTATCCTTCCGCAAAAGCCCGCCAAAGAAATAATAAATATTTTAGACGGGAAAGACGGAAAGGTAAAAATATATTTTGGATCAAGCCAAACAATGTTTGAGTTTCCCATGCAGGAGTCCGCGCACCCCCAAGTTCAAATCATTTCACGGCTTATTGAAGGAGAATATCCTAATTATGAAGAAATTATTCCAAAAAAGTTTAAAACACGCGTGGTTGTTAAAAGAGATGAATTTTTAAATCAAATAAAAGCCGCCTCTCTTTTTTCAGGGAAAATAAATGAAGTAAAAATTGCAATAAATCCCGAAAGCAAAGAAGTTGAAATATTTGCCCAAGATCCCGATATTGGAGAAAGCAGGTCAACTATTCCCGCAAAAATAGAAGGAGAGGCAATAGAATCTTCTTTTAATTATAAATTTTTAGCAGACGGATTAAATAATATCAAAAGTTCTGAAGTAGCATTTGATATGAGTGGTGAAGAGGGCCCTTGCGTTTTAAAACCAATTGGCGACACAAGCTACATTTATGTTGTAATGCCAATTAAGGCAAATTAAAAAATTTGACACGAATTTCTACAGGATTATAATAAAACTATGCTTAATGATAATGATATAAAAAAAATAGGTGAAGTTGTTGATATTAAAATAAAGGAAAATAATAAGACGATTATTGATGACTTAAGAAAAAAACTTGTTGGTGATTTAGTCGAGGTTTTTGTGACAAAAACGGATTTCGAAGGTTTTAAAGATGAGTATAAACAAGAATTTGCTAAAGCATTCAATCCAATAGACAAAAAAATCGGACAGGAGGCAGACGAGGCTCAAGAGCAAATAATGTTAAAAAGTAAAGTGGATAGACATGAAAAATGGATTGGACAAATTGCTCACAAAGTTGATCTAAAATTAGAATCCTAATTCCTTATTGTAATTAAAGTCTATGGTTTAACCATCGGACTTTTTGTTTTTGATTAATTATTTACAAAACACAATAAAAATGATATATTATTTTTAGTTCCTTTTACCCGATCACCACATTCCAATGAGGAGTTTTTGCGATGGCTCGCCAAATTAAAAGGCTCGAACACGCGCTTTACGCATGGGAAGATTACTGGTTTTGTCTTAATGCGACATCAAAGTTGCAAAGGGCTACCGGCCAAAGGCTGGGCATGAATATAGTGCCCCACATTGGGCCAGTGAAACATTTTATGGAGTTGAGAAAGCACCTCCTCAAAATTCGAAGCGCAGAGCAATTTGACTTCGAAAAATTTCTGTTGCCCACAGAGGTTAGTCAGACATTAAGCACTAATTGGCCCAGACTCATGAGTCATTTTCCGGCAGAGATGGCACTTTGGATTTGTGAGTCTAGAAGGGTGTTCAGAATTACACGAGAATTGCAAGTTTTGCTCGGTGCAACCCTGTTGGGTGACATAAGATGGTGTGATATGCACTGGCCTTTTGATGCGTTTGTTGTAATGTTAGATATCCCTATCAAGTCATCGTTTGATTGCGAGTATGATTGTATTTTGGTAAGTCGCTATTGCATGCCTGACGATCCAGAGGGTGTCATAGCGTTTCGCCTTTTTTCAACGGCTTTGGATGATCAACAGCGAGTAATTAGTCCAATAAAGCAGAGAAGGATCTCGGGATTAATCCAGGAGAAAAAATGGCAAGAAGCCAGTGCTCTTCTGGCAAACCATCGTTTGCCCCGCTTGCCCGTGGATCCGTTCTTTGTTAAAGCAAACGAGCAAAGCAAAGTTGTAGAATCTATGGCGGAAATCAGTTGCGGTTATAAACTGTCTGACGTTGAGGCGCCCCAATGGGATATTGCCGCGCAACTTGTAGTTGGCCTGTGTTTGTATATGAACACGCTTCCACCCAAGAGCTCTCACAAATCCGACTGGAATCCAGCTCTTAAGTCTCTTGGCAGACCCAATCCCAATTCAGTAACTGACGCGGCTCAAATTTGCACAATTTCGAGTACCTTTAAACTTCGGAAGGAGGATAGTGAGTTAATAGGAATTAACGGCACAACGCGTGCCTTCCACGAAATCTGTGCTCACTTTAGACGAGGTCATTGGAGAAGGAGGCCTGGTCAAGGTCAGGATCCAAATGCCCCACGAGCTGTCTGGGTAAGGCCAACGCTTGTTAGAAGAGATAGGCTCCAAGATGGAGCTATTGTTGGCGGATCGGAAAATATTGTAAGTTAGGCGCATAATTTTAATTGCGAAGCGTTAAGTAAAAAGCCGTTTGGTTTTAAACCGCTCGGCTTCTTTTTTTACAAATTATTACTATGAAGAAGGAATAATGTTTTGGTATAGGAGAATTTAAAACCAATTGGCGACACAAGCTACATTTATGTTGTAATGCCAATTAAGGCAACGTAGTGCTTGTGGCAGCCTGCTGGAATTGGCCGGTGGATATTAGCCAATTATTAATTCCAATCTGCCACAAAGGGTATTGAGGGCTATTCTGATTAACATAAAACAGGATACTGTTTGTATCGTTTGGAGGCAATTGTCCTAGCAGGACAGGGCCTCTGTCTGTAATCGGATCTGGTTCAACAAAATTTTCAACCGGATGCGATAATAAGATTTTTGTCATAATTTTATTCCACATAGGAGCTGTAACCCCTACGCCCGTATCTGTTGTCGGAGTATTGTTGTTGTTACCGGTCCAAACTCCTACAACAGCAAATGGAGTATATCCCATTGTCCATCCATCAACAAAATTTTGCGTAGTTCCTGTTTTGGCAGCCACTTGATAACCAGGAATATATAAAGGAGAATGCGCCCCAAAAATTGGAGTTCTTGCATCATTGTCAGATAAAATATTACTCATTTGCCGGGCAATTTGCGTATCTAAAACTTTGGTCGGCTGTTCTCGACTCTGTTCTATGATATTGCCGTCTGCGTCGGTTATTTTTAAAATACTGACTGGTGAAATATAATTTCCTTCGGATGCAAAAACGCCATACGCCGAAGTCATTTCAAGCAAATTAACGTCTCCTCCTCCAAGCACCAATGAAAGCCCGTAATTATTTGTATCGGTGAGCGTTGTAATTCCAAAATCTTTGGCTGTTTGCAAAGTATCCGGAATGCCCGCCAAATAAAGGACTTTTACAGCAGGAATATTTAGCGAACAATCCAAAGCTGTGCGCAAAGTTACAAGTCCTCTATTTCTGCCGTCATAATCTTGGGGATTGTAGCAAGCGCTGCCATTTACGCCTGTAACAGCGTTTCCGCCCGGGTCGCAATTTGGATTAAATTCTGTTTTTACATCCCATAAAACAGTATTAGCTGTGTAGCCTTTTTTAAAAGCAGTGGCATATGCAAAAGGTTTGAAAGAGGATCCTGGCTGCCTTTGGCCCATAGTTGCAACATCGTATTTTGGGGCAAACAAGCATTTGTTCGGCCCCTTTTCGTCACAGCCTTCAGGATATGGTTTTGCAAAATAATTTTTTGATCCCATCAAGGCTAAAATTTCTCCGGTTTTTGGATCAATTGCCACCATTGCTGCGTTGTTGGCATTTTTTGCCTTATTTGTGGCATCAGAATCCTTAATTACCTGTTCTGCGTACTGTTGAAGGTCGTAATCTAAAGTGGTGTAAACTCGCAGCCCTTTTTCCTTTAAATAATCTTCTCCGTATTTATCATCTAAATATTTTTTTACGTACATTACAAAATCAGGCGCTTTTATTGAAGTTGTAGTTTCAGCAAAAGTTATTTTTTCATTTTTAGCTTCTTGTAATTGTTCTCCTGTGATATATCCAAGCTCTTTCATTCTTTCTAAAACAGTATTCTTTTTTGAGAGCAATTCTGATTTATACGGTCCGTAAGGAGAGTAGTGGCTGGGAGCCGGAATGAGCGAGGTTAATGTTGCCGCTTGCGCCACAGAAAGGTCGGAGGCCGGTTTGTTAAAATAAGTTTGGCTTGCGGCTTCTGCTCCATAAGCATTTTCCCCGAACGGAATGGCATTTAAATACCAGTCAAGAATTTGGTCTTTTGAATATTTTTGCTCCAATTCTACGCTCAAAACAACTTCCCTAATTTTTCTGGAAATGGTTTTTTGGCCGGTTAAATAAACAGTCCTTATTAACTGCTGGGTGATTGTGGAGCCTCCCTGGCTTTTTGAAGCAGATGTTAAATCAATAAATATAGCCCTGACTATGCCTAAAAAGTCTATTCCTCCGTGTTCGTAAAACCTGGCGTCTTCTGAAACTAAGACAGCATGTTTTAAATTATCTGATATTTTATCAAAGGAAACTATTTCTCTTTTTTCCTCGCCATAAATATCATACAGTAAAACTTTGCCTGTTTTGTCATAAATTTTAGTTGATTGTATAAACGGAGTTTCAGTAAATTTTTCAGGCTGGGGCAAATCCCATGTGTAATATATAAGCAATGCCAGAAACGCCAGACATCCGGCTAAAAATAAAAAAACAAGATATTTGCCCGCGATAATCAAATTTTTTTTGTTTATAAATTTCATAATTGAATTTGTGATAATTTATTCATTATAGCCGTAAAAAAGTAAAAAAAACAAGAGTAAAATATTAATATTGCCGCAAACAAAAACCCTGCTTTTGGCAGGGTTTGGGGTTTTTATTCCTCTTCTGTCGTTGCGTCATCGTCGGCCATCTCATCATCATCTTTATCATCATCGTCGTCTGCGTCTGTATCCGTGTCGTCATCGTTTCCCGCCCAATTGTCTTCTTCAAAATCATCGTCCGCGTTAACGAGCCTTGTTAAAAATTCCTCTTCCATTTTTTTTGTTTGTTTAATATTATTTTTAATAATTATTCTTATTATATTTTTTCACAGACTATTGTCAATACTCCTTTTTCCACAACTCAAAATTATTCAGTAAGTTTTTAGCGAAGCGCAAATGGCAATACCCAAAGCGTCAAAAGCATCGTCTTTTTTTCTGTTGTTTATTTTAAGGTCAAAAGAACTGATGTCCAATGTTTTTTTGATCATTTCCTGGACTTGTTTTTTTTCTGCCCGGCCATATCCCGCAATTGCCATTTTCATTTGCAAAGGAGTAAATTCAAAAACAGGAATTTTTTTTTGCGCCGCCGCCAGCAAAATAACTCCCCTTGTCTGGCTTACCGGCATTACTGTTTTTACATTTTTAAAAAAGAATAAATTTTCAACAGACATTACTTGGGGATTGTGTTTTAAAATGAGATTTTCTATTTCTTTGTGTATTTTTTTCAGGCGCTCTCCAGTTGTGGCAAACTTTTCAGTTATTATGCACCCAAAATCAATCACGTCAAGACTTTTGTCTTTATTTTTTTTAATTACAGAATATCCCGTAATTACCGATCCCGGATCCACGCCTAAAATAATCATTTATTTTTGGATTGCTTAGGCCATTGCACGGCCTCGCAATGACGTAATTCAGCACTCGTCTTTGCGAGGAGCGAAGCGACGAAGCAATCTTTTTTATTCGTCATTGCGAGCCGCAGCGAAGCAATCTCATAAATCTTTATACAAATCCTCAAATTTAGGATTACTTGCTTTTATTAAATTTATCTTATCTTTTCTTGAACCTCCTTTAATTTATTTTTCTCTTTCTATCGCATTTACTATATTATCAAAATGTTCAAAATAAACCAATTTGTTTACATTATATCTTTTTGTAAAACCTTCGACTAATTTTTCTTTGTGTTCGTAAATTCGTTTTTGTAAATTACTGGTAATGCCGGTGTAAATAACCGTATTTGTCGGGTTTGTTATTAAGTAGATAAATCTTTGCTTTTCCATGGTTGAGATTGCTTCGTCGGTTGCTACCTCCTCGCAATGACGCGAACTGGATTCCCGCTTTCGCCCGCATAGACTCGGCGAGGCTGGCGGGAATGACACATCTACTCATTGGTGCGTGAGTGTATTTAAGATTTTAAATTAGAGTAAATGTTGTTGACTGCTTCATTATCATCCAATGCTTCAAAAAGTCTTTCAACTTGTTCTTTTTCTTTTTCGGAAATTTCAACTTCTTCTTTTGCAATCATATCCAAAGAAGCAGATTCAATTTTTAGCCCTTTATCTTCCAAGGCTTTTTTTACCGCGTCTAAATCTTCTGTTTTTGTATAAATTTCTGTTTGATTATCATAAGATTTTATATCATCTGCGCCGGCTTCTATCACTGTCATTTCCAATTCTTCGGTTTTTTGTAAATTTATTATAATTACGCCTTTTCTTTCAAACATCCAACGCACAGCTCCCTCGCCTGCCATTTTACCGTTATTTTGGTTTAAAATAGATTTTATTTCGCTTAAAGTTCTATTCGCGTTGTCTGTAATTCCGTTAATAATTAGCGCAATTCCGCCCGGACCGAAGCCCTCGTAAGAAACTTCTTCCAAAGCCTCGCCAGCTAATTCGCCGGTTCCTTTTTTAATTGCCCTTTCAATATTTTCTTTAGGCATATCCATGGCTTTGGCTTGTTCAATTGTAGCCTTAAGTTTGGAATTTTTTGTCGGGTCTCCCGAGCCTCCTCCGTCTTTTACGGCAATTGTAATAAGCCTTCCGTATTTGGAATATATTTTCCCTTTTTTTGCGGCATTGGCCATTTTTGTGGCCATAACTGTTTTCGCATGACTATGTCCTGACATTGTTGTTAAATTTAATTTTAATAAATAATATGGCTATTGCGGAAATTACTGCAATTGCCAACGCTGTAAAAAATAAAGCCCATGGGCTTGTTTGGTTTGTATTTATAACATTATTTAATCCAGCAGTTGCCAATTCAATTTTATTATTATCAAATTTTTGGGATTTTGGCAAGCCGTTGGGTTTTGAGCTTGTCGAAGGGGTTTTGGCAATCATAGTAACAATATTTTTAGATCCCGGAGTCAAAGCAGCGCTCCAAACCCAGCCAGATAAAGTTTTATTATAAGATTGACCCAAGGGAGCTGAAGCAAAACTTGCCGAGTCAATAATTTTTTTGTCAGGTGTTAGCAAATTTAGGCTGTCTTGGCCGTTGTTTAGCATTATTTTTGTTTCAGGCCTTTTAAAAACCAAAAAACTATTTGTCAAAATTTTTGTATTTTGCGGAATTGTAAATATGGTTATAGTTCCTGCAGTATCTTGAATTTGCCAACCAGATAAATCAACGTCAAAATTATTTGCATTTTGCAGTTCCAAATATTCTTCTTGCTCGTCGGCTCCTTGCGGTGATGGCAAAATCTCGTTTATAAAAATTCCAGCCGGATAACCAGTCGGCGCGTCATTGCGAGGAGCTTCAGGCGACGAAGCAATCTTATCCAAGATTGGGATTGCCGCGTCGGACTGTTGTCCTCCTCGCAATGACGAGTCTACACAACCAACGCAAGCTATTCCTTGTTCCTTAATTTTTTGCAAAGTTTTTTCTCCAATTCCTTTAACTTTAAGCAAGCCGTTAATAGAAGAATAGGGTCTTGCATCTATTATTCTTTGCGCGGTTATTGGCCCAATTTCTGTTATTTGGTCTAACTGTTGCAACGTTGCGGTATTGATATTGATTAAAATTAAAAATGCCAGTAAAATCATATTTATCTATTTAATTATACAATAAAATTTGCGATAACCAGAATGCACTCTTGTATAATCTTTGAATTACGAAATGCAACTTTGATGCATAAATTTGAACAATCCAAACACGCGTTGGATTAGCCAAGTTTGTATGTCGTATTGTATT
>MHPJ01000022.1 GCA_001822065.1 Candidatus Staskawiczbacteria bacterium RIFOXYB1_FULL_37_44
TCAAAAAATTCAATCAGTTGGTAAAAATCTTTCGGCGAACGAGTGAGCCGATCAATTTTGTAAACCAAAACCACATCAATTTTTTCTTTTTTCAAATCTGAAAGCAATTCCTGAATTTTTGGCCGTTGCAGGGTTGCCCCAGAAAATCCGGCGTCATTGTAAATTTTAAAAACCTGCCAATAATTTTGGCTAGCAATAAACGAGCGGATTTTCTGCTCTTGGGCTTCGCAAGAGGAAAATTCTTTTTCCGCCTGAATATCTGTGGAAACACGAGTATAAATTGCGCAATTTTTCGTATTCATAGATTTATATTGTTAATTATTAAAAAGAAAAAATTGATTTCGCCCGAAACAATTAAATTCCGCTTCATTTTGCCCCAAAGCGGCGGCGAAGCCGCCGCAAATGCGAGCCCAGCCCCGCTTATGGCGGGGCTGGGCGAGCGAATGTCGTCGTCGGGAAATTTTGAGTTTGTTCCGAACGAAATTGCTGCCGAATTAAAATACTTACAAACTTTCGAAATTATTTTTCCAAATCTGATACATAAATCCAGAAAACGAAATTTGACATAACCGCCTCGCTTCGCTCGGCGGAACGCTCGGGCGTGGCGGAATTCCTCCCCCCAGCCCCCTCCTTCCGCCACGCCCTCGCTTTGGCGGCGGAAAATTTTTGCGACAATATTTACTTTTCTTAATTTTTGGTGTAGCATTGAAGTAGTTGAAAAGAAATATAACCTAATACTTTAATTCTACTACTATAATATAAGTTATGTCAAACATTACTAAAAATTTAAGAAAACTTAGGGAAGTCAAAGGGCTTTCTCAAGAAAAATTGGCGAGATTGGCCGATGTCGCCAATAATACGATTGTTAAAATTGAAGCTGGTAAAAACCAGAATCCAACGCTTGATACTCTCAATAAAATTGCGAAAGCACTTGAGATAAGCGTTGATGATTTAATTAAATAAAAGCATGGATAAAAAAATTATCATTGGTATTGTTGTCGTCGTTTTAATCATTGGCGGAGTTGTTGCAATAAAAGATTTGAACTTAACCTTTCCAAAAATTACGGGTACGCAAAAAGTTTTATCAAACACAGAAATTGTTGCGAAAGTAAAACCAGCAACAGTATATATCGAAACTACAGAGGGTTCTGGTAGCGGAATGATAATTGATGCAGAGGGGTACATTTTAACAAATGCTCATGTTGTGGAAGGCGTTTCTACTGCAAAAGTAAAATTAGCTGATGGGCAGCTTTTTTCTGCCGAAGTCAAGGGACGTGACGAAATTATTGATATCGCAATTTTGAAAATTAGCGGAGAAAATTTTCCTTTCGTGATATTTGGAAATTCAGACATTATTGCTCAGGGCAATAATGTCTACACGCTTGGATTTCCATTTGGGTTAGAGGGAGACGTTAGTTTTAAAGAAGGAACAATTTCAAGACGAATTAGCGACGGAGATACAACATATCTTGAAACTTCTGCTGAAATACATCCAGGAAATAGCGGCGGTCCATTGGTTAATCACTCTGGAGAAGTCGTCGGAATAAATTCTGCTGGTTTCGGTGAATCTATTGCAGGAGTTACCGTAGGAGAAACAATAAAATTAGCAATACCAATAAATGCCGTTAAGGGTCTAATTCCTGATTTGAAAAATGGGCGTCAAATCCTTTTACAGGAAAAATCATCAAAAGCATCCTCTCAAAAACCATCACAACCATCTGCTCCGCAACAAAATATCTCACGAATTACTTCTCAAATAATTGAGTTTGAGGATGTTTTAGAGGGTAAAATAATGGACGCCGACTTGGGTTGTATTAGTTATGCAACCTATAACAATATGTCTATAACCAACCCGAGCCTTATGTCGCAGGCTTTTCCAAATAGTAAAGAATATTATGAGCAAAAATGTTCAAGTGCTTATGTCACTTTGAACCTAACTAGAAATAAATTAGTTGCAGAACCTGAACTTCAGAATTTTCGCCGAATTTTAACTGTATATATTGATGCCGTTAGAGAATTAGCGGCCTATGCTTTGGGAGGTGGATCATCAGGACCTATTATAGATAAGTACGATGCTACTTTTGATACTTATAGATTAGAGGCACGAGAAGAACTTTTGAGACTACAACGACAATATAATGTTAAGTCTCAATATCAATAATTGAAAAAAGATTTAAATTATAATGCAGGTACAACAAAAAGAGCGTCCAGCACTTCAATCAATTCTGTTTTCCCTCAATGAAGTAATTGCGGCTTTATCGGCATTAGCGGAAATAAATAAACTTCACGCAGAAATTCGAGAGATGAATTCTGTGCAAAGAGAAAATTTAGTCTTACGCGCCGAAACGGTCGTGACATTGGTTGGTGCAACGCGAGATTATTTTTGCATTCGCATCGCAAATTTATTTGATAAGCGGAAAGACATTCATTCACTTAAAAAATATTTTCGAGGCGATGCGATTGATAAATTGGAAAAACACGCGATAACAGTTGCCGCAATCAAAGCCCGACATAACAATATTGCTCATATGGGAAAAATTTATACCAAATGGCCTGAAATAGATGATATTCTTGCGGCAACTGATCTTAAAGAGTTGTTGGAAGGCATAAGACTTGGAATTTTGATAAATAGATAAATTGTCGCAAAAATTTTCCGCCGCCAAAGCGAGGGCGTGGCGGAAGGAGGGGGCTGGGGGGAGGAATTCCGCCACGCCCGAGCGTTCCGCCGAGCGAAGCGAGGCGGTTATGTCAAATTTCGTTTTCTGGATTTATGTATCAGATTTGGAAAAATAATTTCGAAAGTTTGTAAGTATTTTAATTCGGCAGCTAAGGGAGCGTAGCGAACACTTACTCCGCACAGCAGTGCGGAGATATATATGACCCACTATGTTTACATTTTAGAATGCGCAGACAAGACATTTTATGTTGGTTGTACAAATAATTTGGCAAAAAGAATAAAACAGCACAATAACTCAAAATCCGGCGCGCATTACACAAAAATTCGACGGCCGGTTAAATTAAAATATTCGGAAATTTTTACTAATCTGCGAGATGCGAGAAAGCGAGAAGTTGAAATTAAAAGGTGGAAAAGAGAAAAGAAAATTGAATTAATAAGCCAAAGCAAATAAAACGCATTTTTAAAAACGCTGCAGATGTATCTGAAGCGTTTTTAGTTCCTTGCAAACTCTCCCCAAAAGTGGCAAAATTAAGAAAAATTAATTTTTACGCATGGAAAAAAAACAATTCATACAGCAAATAGAAAAAATAAGAAACTCAAAGGTAATAACCTACTTAACCAGCGATAGGCAGGGGCCGGTGAACGCCCGCGTGGCAATGGATATTATTCCAATTATAAGCAAGCAATTGCGGCAAATTGGCAAAGTAGAAAACATAGATTTATTTCTTTACAGCACGGGAGGCGACACAATGGTGCCGTGGCGTTTGGTTTCAATGATTCGCGAATACTGCGATAAATTTTCTGTTTTAATTCCGTATAAAGCCCATTCTGCAGCTTCAATGATTTCGTTGGGAGCCGATGAAATAGTAATGACAGATTTGTCTGAGCTTTCGCCAATTGACCCGTCAACCGCCAATGTTTTTAATCCGTCAGACCCTCAAAATTTGCAGAACAAAATTCCAATTTCTGTTGAAGACGTAATGGCATATTTTGATTTGGCAAAAAACAAATTTGGAATTAAAACAGATGAAGACTTAACAAAAATATTTAATAAGTTTGTTGAATCAAACCCGCAAATTCACCCGTTGGCTTTGGGTAATGTAAACAGAACTCACAATTTAATTAGAAGACTGGCCGAACGGCTTTTAAAAAGCCATAAGTTGCCAGTTAAAGATGACGAGATAGAAAAGATAGTTGATTATTTTACAGAAAAATTATACTCGCACCAATATTTTATTGGCAGAAAGGAAGCCAAAGAAGATTTGGGCGTAAAGTCTGTTGTTGAAGCTTCTGCAGAATTGGCAAAAGCAATGACCGATTTGTTTGAAGAGTATGTTAAAGAAATGGAATTGGATAAAATTTGGAATCCGGAAATGGAATTGGGAAATAATTTTCAGACAAAAAAAGATCACAAGATTGCTTATATTGAAAGCGAAAAAATAGCAAACTATTTTGAGCTTTCTTTGGAATACAAAAAAGGCCAGGTTAACACGCCTCAAGGCCCGCAAGAACAAGTAATGTGGAAACCTGTCGCCCAAGGCTGGAAATAAGTATGAAAAAAATACCCGACAATCAAATATCGTTTTATCAGTCACCAGATGGCTCTGTGAATATTGAAGTATTATTTGCCGAAGAAAACATTTGGCTGACTCAGAAAAAAATGGCAGAACTTTTTGATTGTTCAACCGATAATATATCTTTGCATCTGAAAAGCATTTTTAAAGAGAGTGAATTAAATCAGAATTTAGTTACCGAGGAATACTCGGCAACTGCCGATGATGGCAAGAATTACAAAACTAAATTTTATTCGTTGGAGGCCATTATTGCCGTTGGTTACAGAGTAAATTCCGAGCGAGGTGCGCAGTTTCGTCAATGGGCTACAGGAATTTTAAAAAGTTATTTCCACAAAGGTTACGCTGAATTGCAAGCCGCGAAGGGTAGAGCGATGACCATGAAAAATTGGACGGAAAAACTTAATGCTTTTTTAAAATTTAGCGAATATGAAATTTTAACCAATGCAGGTAAAATTAGCTATGAAGTTGCGGAAGCTCTAGCCTTGAAAGAATATGAAAAATATCGCATTGTTCAAGACAAAAATTATATTTCTGATTTTGACAGGGAAATAAAAAAGGTTTTAGATACGAAAAAAAAGAAAAGAAAAGATAAAAAACAAATTTAAGTTTAACGGCTCATCACTAAAAATGCTGAGCCGTTTTGTATTTTGCCCGGTTTTCACGCCTTGAAAAAACGCCTAATTCGTGGTAAAAATAAATAAAAAATATGGATTCTTTAATTTACGAATTACCAAAAATAATACTCAAAAAATATGGATTATATAAATTTTAAAAATTCAACCGCGATATTGGATCAATCTGTGTGGCAACCGATGTGTCACGCCTTAGCTTATTCGAATGTTGATGTCTATAAATTTTTATCTACACAAAATATTGAAACCGTTGCAACTGTTGATTCAGCATGCGAATTGTCTTATCAGCCATACAAATTAAATTTATTTGGCACATCTTTAACGGCATCAGATTTTAATAGCAAAGAATCATATGTATTATCCAGCGCAAATGGTTCGTTAACTGTGGCAAATTTAGATTCTGCTGGGTTTCCTGTTGATATTATACCAGATCTAAAATATGAAAAATTTACTACAGCGTCTCTTTGGGATAGTTCACCATATTCTAAAAAACTCACCGATACGGATAAAAGCAATATTTATCTGGGTAGATATTTCAAAAAAATTGGCCAAAAGTTTTTTATTTTTTCAAATGACAAAAATCAGATCAGGCAAGCTATTTTAGAAGGATTTGACTATCTGAAACCGGGGGATCTTTTTTTATGGATGGCAGAAGAAAAAGTTTTTGACGGGAGGAAATTGTTTTGGATTTTTAAAAAGATGCAGAAATACAACGAAGTGATGCTAAAAATTAAAAAATTTTAAAAAGCAATTGGAAAATATAAAAATACTTAACCCATATTTAAAATAATACATGGATTCGTTAATATATGAGTTATCAAAAATTGTGGAGTAATTATCGTAAAAACGCCAATCGGCGTTTTTTGTTTTGACTGGTTTGTGGTAAAATTATATGATTAGACAATAAAAAGATTATGGAAAATAGGTTCGAGAGAAATTTTATAATAGACAATAACGAAGCTGTTTTAAATATAGAAAATGCGGCTATTTTTTTGGGTATTTCGACTGCGACTGTCCGAAATTGGGTTAAATCTGGATATCTTCAAACTATCCGAGAAGACGCAAAATATCTATTTCATAGGAAAGAAGTTGAAAATATAAAATCAAGGATTAAGAATGGTGATATAGAAAAATTAAATAAAAGAGCGAATAAATCAAAAACCAATAAAACCTTTATACCCGAAGAATATATTCAAGATGGAGTTAGTTTTAACGAATTAAACTCCATAGTTAATTTTATAAAAATCAACAGTGTCAGTTTGCTTCCCGCGCTTTTACTTATTGCATTAAATTTACTTAAAAAAGAAAAGATTTTATTAAAAGCAGATATTCAGGATATTATACAAAAAAAGGATCTATTTTTTACGAACAAAGAAATTGAGGGAGAGATAAAACCTTGGATTTTAGAGATAGAGAGTGAAAAAATAAAGGAAGAGTTTTCTTTTTTACTTGATTGCGATATCCCTCAACAGAGGGATGTACTTGGTTTTTTGTATCAGTCTATTTTGCACGAAGGAGAAAAGTCTCAGAGTGGTTCATATTACACTCCGTCAAATATAGTTAATGAAATAATAGTTAATTATGTTAAAAAAGATTCAAAGGTTTTTGACCCTTGCTGCGGAACTGGTCAGTTTTTATTAGCCTTCTCGGACGTGATAGAAAATCCTTTAAATATTTATGGAATTGATTTTGATAAAATTGCCGTAAGGATCGCCCGGCTTAATATTCTGATAAAATTTAAGAATAAAAATTTTATTCCTAATATCATATGCAAAAATACACTTCTTGAGGTTGGTAATTATGATTTATTTAGCCTTAAGGATAAAAGTATAAAGGATTTTGACATAATAGCAACGAACCCTCCTTGGGGAGTTCATTTTTCAGGAGGAGATTTAGAGAAATTAAATAAATTTTATCCGGAAATAAAATCTCTTGAATCATTTTCTTATTTTTTGAAAAAAAGCATTGATTTACTTAGCGAAGACGGAATAATCTCATTTATTTTACCCGAATCAATTTTGAGTGTGAAAACTCACAAAGACATAAGGGAAATTATTTTAAATAATTCTCAAATAATAAAAATTGTTTACCTAAACAGGGTGTTTAAGAATGTTTTTACTCCAGTTATTAGATTAGATATAAAAAAGTGTAAAGGAATAAAAGGTAGTATACAAATTTGCAAAGGAGATAAAAATTATTTTGTGAAACAAAAGAGATGGTTGAATAATCAAGATTTCATTTTTGATATACACGCAGATGGAGTTGATGCAAAAATAATTAATAAAATATATCAAACAAACCATACAACCTTAAAAAATAGAGCCGATTGGGCATTGGGAATTGTAACCGGAGACAATAAAAAATTTATAATTGAAGAAGCAAGAGAAGGATTCGAACCTATTTATAAAGGCAAAGACGTGGAGAAATTCGTCCTAAACAAACCGATGAATTATATTAAATTTTTACCGGAAAAATTTCAGCAAGTTGCCCCGTGGCAGGTACCCATTTTTTAGACACTCTGTATGTTCGCAGAATTCTGAAAAATTAAGTTTTTTTGAATTTTTTCGATTTTCGTAAATCT
>MHPJ01000023.1 GCA_001822065.1 Candidatus Staskawiczbacteria bacterium RIFOXYB1_FULL_37_44
CCTTCGGTATCACATGGGCACAATCACATGTTCACGCCATTGTTCCTGAAATGAAAAAACCCACAAAAAAAGAACATTCCGATTTTGATTAAGATTAGTGGTTGGTTCGGTCTTTTAGAGGGAGTATTGGAAGAATATAACTCTGTGTGGATTGGAATATTTTTACCGATTATAACTTTTATGTTGGGTATTGTTTGGTCACCGAAATTATTTAGTTTCGTTAATTTAATTGGGACAATTTTTAAAAAATAAACAAAGTCTCCTTGTAATTAAATTTGAAAAATAAAAAATTAATAAAAAAATAATAATATGCTAAGCAATACAATTATCAACATTTCAGAAATTGAAAAATTATTCAAGGAGTATTATAAGGAAAATAAAATAGAATTTTCAGATGAAAAATTTAATGAGTTTTTGAAATTTTTGGAGATTGATTTTTATGATTGGATAAAGGAAAATTTAAAACAGTTTAACAAACGATAAACACAACGGCGTTACGTCAGGGTTTTTTATTTTACAGAAAAGGGGTCAGGAGCCTTTTAGATAATTAGATAATAAAGAAAGTTAAAAATTTAAAGTTTTTTACTGTAATCTCAGAAAAGGATATTAGATATACAATAGTTCTAATTGAACAATCTTGTGAGTTTAATAAAAATAGGTAAAAATTAATTGGAAAAATAATGAAAAAGATTCAAAAAATAGTAAGCAAAATTTGCAAGGATGATTTTAGAGATAGCGATATCGGTTTGTTATTTATTTGGCTGAGAAACATTTATTGTAAGCAAAATGATCCAATCCTTTATGATATTTCTAATTTTATTGCTCATTATAATGACAGAAATGAGGGTGCCTCATTTGACCATATTCATCCGTTTGTTGAAAATCTTCTTGCAGTTTATGAGAAGGATGGAAAGATTACTGCCTTACCTCCGGTGTTCCGGCGCGAAGACGTTTTGCAACGTTTAGCTAAGACTTTAAATACCCTAAAAATTGATTTTAAAGATGAGGAGATTTTTAAACGCGCAGATTTAATTATTGAGTGCATAAAAAGTTTACTGGATGAAGATGAATTTATATTTGAAGATCCGCGGGTTATTAAATGTTACATCAAAAAAAAGGAATCCGAAATGTGCTTTTGCGTAGAAATAAATCATAAAAGCCCTTCCCCTCTGGGAAATGGTCCAGTTTGCTCGAATTTTTTTGATTAAAATTTAAATAGGAAATGGGTAATCGTTTTTAAATTGTAAAATAAAAAATAGTTGAGAAATAAAATAAGGAAAAAAATGTGGCGGAAAATTTAAAATCGCCAGACGACGAACAATCAAAAAACTAGCAATCAAAAAACGAGGAAATCAAAAGATTCTCCGGTGATGGGAATAAAACTTAGTGACATTAAAAAAGTAAAAAATAATTAAGGGGTAAAAAATAAGGCGGGCAAAAATAGGATAGATTTTGTATGGTAACATAAGGTACTATATAATATTTACTTGTATGGTAACATATGTTACCATATGAATATATGACAAAAGAATACTATTCAACAATAGAAACAGCTAATATATTTAGGGTTAGTCGAAAAACAGTCTTTCTCTGGATAAAAATGGGGAAAATAGAAGCCACCAAAGTTGGCCGTAATTTTATTGTTCCGCACTCCAGTATTGTTGAAAAATTAGGCAAGACGCTTGGTACTGAAAAAAAAGCCGAAATTGAAACATCGATTGATAGGGCAATGAAAGACTTTGAGCAAACATTTAGAAAACTTGGAAAAGAATGAGGCCGAAATCATTAAGTGTTGCAGAAATCGAATTTATAGCATTTCGTCTGGCAGAAAAATTTATGACATGGAATGAACCCATTCCTGATTTTGGTTCACGATTTCCAAATATTTTAGAAAGTTGTTTAAATCAGCCATTTATCCAATTTGCCAAAAAAGATTTGTATCGCGGTATAATTGGTAAAGCAAGTATAATGTTTTATCTGATGATTAAGAATCATCCTTTTCAGAATGGCAATAAGAGAATAGCTATTATGAGTTTGCTTTATTTTCTTAATAAAAATGGTAAGTGGCTTAATATGGATAATAAAACTTTGTATGATTTTGCTAAGAATATTGCTGGGAGCAAACCTCAATCTAGAGAAAAAATAACTTTTTACATACAGGACATGATAAAGAATTATTTGATTGATTATTCTAAAAAATAATTAAGGGGTAAAAAATATGAATCAAGTTTTAATTTTTGGGGTTGGGGTAATAATAGGAGCCGGGGCGGTTTGGTATTTTTTGGGCGGTGGCGGAAATAGGGAAACATTAAAAGAAAAGCAGATCAAAGAGAAGGAGGTTAGGAAAAGTAAAATTATGGAGTTGATTGGTACGGTTCAAAGTGGAAACGCGCGCGTTTCCAATGATACGGTCCAGAAAATGCTTAGCATTTCTGACGCTTCAGCGACCAGGTATTTGGACGAATTGGAAAAAGAAGGGAAAGTTCGGCAGGTGGGGAATGATGGAAGGTTTGTTTATTACGAGAAAATAGCTTAACGGCTCATCACTTTTAGCGCTGAGCCGTTGGCTGTTTTTAAAAACCCGGGCTTACGTATTACCCGGGTTTTAAAATTTTTGCCTCTACATATCTTCTTCGTCGTCTTTTTCAACAATATTGTCCATCATTTTTTCGTTTAGCTCCTCTTTGGACATTTTTTCCATTGCCTCGTTGGCTTCTTTGGGATGGGCTTTTACAAAATGGTCGCTTGCCATTTTAATTACTTCGTCTTTTGTTTCGCCCATTGCTACGTAATTGCATTTTTCCATATCCATATCTTTACAACTTAAAGAGTACATTTTCATATTTTTTATTATTTAATAATATTATGTTTTTATTATATAAACCCAGCATTAAGCTTTTGTTAAAATATTTTTTAATTAAACGTTAATTGAATTTATAAAATAATAAATTATGCAGAAAAAATACGTCTTAGCTCTTGGCGGTTTGGTTTTTGTTGCAGTTGCTTCAATTGCATTGATTATTTTAAAGCCCTCTCCTGTGGAAATAAAATATCAAAAATTGTGGGGAGCTTACACAGGCAACACGCCCCAGTCTTTTGCGGATTTTCAGAAAATTGTCGGAAAAAAAGCGAATATGAATGCCGTGTTTGTTGGCTGGAATGATTTTTTTCCATTTGATTTAGGGAATCCTTTAAAAGCCAACGGCCAGACATTGGTTGTTTTTTGGGAACAAAACAATGTAGCTTTAGATAATATTATTGCGGGAAATTCCGACGAGTATATCAAGCAATTTGCATTGGATGCAAAACAATACGGCGGTCAGGTCATACTAATTCCTTTGCACGAAATGAACGGCAATTGGAATCCGTGGAACGGAACAGCAGAAAATAATACTCCTGAAAAAGTGATTGGAACATTCAGGCATATTCATAATTTATTTTTTGACAATGGAAATGTAAAATTTGCCTTTGTTGTGAACAATGAATCTGCGCCAAATACGCCAGACAACGCAATTTCAAAATATTATCCCGGAGATAATTATGTTGACTATGTCGGCGTTGACGGATTTAATTTTGGAGATCCGTGGCAAAGCTATTCAGAAATTTTTTTAACGGCATTGGAGCAATTAAAAAAATATAAAAAGCCGATTTATATATTTTCTATGGCAACAACAGAAGGTCCTAAAAAATCCGGCTGGATAAAAGACGCGCTGTTAAAAATGCAAACCGATAAAAGCATTGCGGGATTTATCTGGTTTAACGAAAATAAAGAAAAGAACTGGCCGTTAAATTCTGATCCGGAATCATTGCAAGCTTTTAAAGCAGGCATTAAATAAAAACTACTGTCCAATTATTAATAAGAGTCTTTACATAGGCTCTTTGTTTGGTTAAAAAGAGATTAATATAAAATTAATATTATAATTGCCTATGTAGCAACAAAAAATGTATGAAAATAAAATTAACAATAACAAATGCACAAATCAAAAATTGTTTTGTTGACAGTATTGGCGGGATCAATTTTAACGACAACAGTAAGCGCGGCAACAATAGGCAGATTGTCGACCTCGCAACTTTATCAAAGTATTTACTCAAAAATAATTAATAAAATCGGCGCAAGAACAACGCCGACTAAAACTCAAACTCCAGCTCTTGCTCCAACACCTGTTAAGAATCCTAATCCAGCCCCAACACCAACCCCAGCTCCGACACCAGCTCCGGCGCCTGTTACAAGTCCGGCTCCTGCTCCAGTTTCAGCGCCGGTGAACACAGGAAAATTATGGGGAGCTTATTTGTCTGACGGAAATGCAAGTTCGTTTGAATCATTGGTGGGCGCAAAAATGGACGTACAGGCTTATTTTTACGGATGGGGAGACGGATTTCCGGGCAATTCAAACCTGAAAAGCCAAGGAAAAACGTTGGCAATTTTTTGGGAGCAATACGGATGTACTTTAGACGATATTATTTCGGGAAATGAAGACGCTTACATTAAGCAGTTTGCATCGGACGCAAAAGCATATGGAGGGCCTGTTATGTTAATGCCTTTTCACGAAATGAACGGCAACTGGGATCCTTGGGGCGGAACAGTTGGAAGCAATACTCCGGCTAAAGTTGTTTCAGCTTGGAAGCATATGTATGACTTATTTGCAGGGGCAAGCAATGTTAAATTTGTTTGGGCAGTAAACAACAACTCTGTTCCGGACACATCTACAAATGAAATTGCGGATTATTACCCGGGTTCCTCGTATGTTGACTATGTTGGCGTTGACGGATTTAATTTTGGCGACCAATGGACATTTTCAAGCGTATTTTCAGATGCATTGTCGCAATTAAGATCTTACAACAAGCCAATCTTAATATCCTCAATGGCTTCGGCTGCGGGATCTCAAAAAGCATCTTGGATTACTGAAGGCTTAAAATTAATTTCTTCCGATCCAAGCATTGCGGGATTTATCTGGTTTAACGAAAACAAAGAACAAAACTGGCTGGTAAATTCTGATCCGGCATCATTACAGGCATTCAAAACCGGCGTGCAAAATTTTTAGAAAAAATTTTTATCACGCAAAAAAATACTCTTGCAGATCAAAGCAAGAGTGTTTTTTTATTTTAATTTTATTTATTGGCGCAATCCTTGGGAAACAGTTACCACATCAACATTGCTGGTTTTTAAGTAATCTACTATGCTTTGCAAAGTTTGAGGAGTGTCGCCGTAGCAGTTTTCTGAATTGTTGTCTGTTTGATGAAAAACAAGAATCAACCATGTATTGGTTGCTGCTGTTGTGTCTATCCAGTTTTTTACCTGATCTAAAGTTGTTGCCGGCGCGTTGTCTCCGTCGCATATTCCTCCGCGTTCAACAATTTGGACCGTTAAAGCAAGCGGATTTGTGGACTTGTCGTTAAACCCGCGATCAACTGTCCTGGCTCCTAAAAATCCGGCCTGCTTAGAAGCGTCTTGCACTGTTGCATTATAGCGTCCAAATGGATATGCAAAAGTTTCTACCGGGCTAAAGCCCTTTGAAAACAAATCATTTTTTGAGCCTAAAATTTCACTCTGCAAATCAACATTGGGAGCGGTTAAGTCGGGGTGGGTTTTTGTGTGAGCTGAAATTTCATGGCCTTGTTGGGAAATTGTTTTTAGCTCATCTATAGTCATATATCCGTTGGCAGTGTCATTAATTGAATCGGTTATAATATATTGCGTGCTTTTAAAACTCGCCGCGTTTAAAATTGGAATGGCCGTGTTAAAATTTGTTCGCCAGCCGTCGTCAAAGCTCAATGAAACCATTCCTTTGCCAAACGCATTAGAATTTACGTTTTGGGTTAAAGAATATTCGTCTGTCTGCAATGTGCCGGCAGAATTTATTAAATGAAAAATAGTTAAAGAAGCAACTCCTAAAGGAACATTGAACCCTGCTTGGAAAGTTTGCCAATTTGCGGAAGCTGCGGGAGTCCCAATTTGCTGATACGATAATGCGCCAGATGGCAAAGCAAACTGGACCACAACTTGAGTTGGAACAGTTGCCATATATTTATCTTGGAACGTATAAAATTTTCCGGGAGTTACTGCTACCGGATCAAAATACCATTTGGCATCTCCAGACACATAGCTGTTTATTGTAATCCCTGCTCCCTTGCCGGTTGAACTTGTTACAGGATAAGTAAAAACAGCATCATTTGTTCCCCAGTTTCCCGCAAACCAGCCGATTGGCGAATTGGTTCCGTCTTCTAAACCGGGATTAGGAATTAAATTTTGGTTTGTTGGGGGAGTAACTGGCGGAGGCGTAATGGGCCCGGGCGGCGGCAAAGGAGCTGGGGGGATTGGAGGCAAAGGTATTATTCTTTGCATTTGCGCGTTAATTCTATTAATTGCATTAGTATAAATGCTAGTAAATAATTGCGACCTATAGAAATTATTGTTTGTTGTTGCCGCGCTTGCGGGAATAATATTGCCAATTAATATTGAAACCGTTAACATCGACACAGCAATTATATTTATTGTTTTTTTCATTTTTTTATTTATTTAAAGTTAATAATATATGCTGAGCTATATGCAGGTTTGACTTGTCGCTTGTAAATCCAATATATACCGCAAATAATGAACTTCCTATTACAAATAATAAAACCGATTCAATAATCAGCGCGATTAAAAAAGACAGAAAAACTTTTTTAGTAAAATTTGCCGATTTTACGCCATTGGAAAAATCGCTTTTTAAAGGTGAAGTTTTATTAAACTTTCCTATTGCAACCACTGCCATATGCGCTATCATTGAGATTCCTAAAGTTGGGTAAATCATTTTTTTACATTTTTACTCTTGTCGGTTTAAACCAAACAAGCCTTTTTTTTCTTAAGATTATTTCTTGTAAAAATTGTTCCATAAAAATCCATGCGTTTACATATTTTAAAAATATGTAGCAAGGAAAACAGAACAATATATCAATTCTTTTTTCTTTAATGGATCCAAATACAGACAATCCCAGCACTACGGCAGAATATATCAGCAATAAATAAAAAGTTAAATATAAATTAATTAACGGCAGAAAAATCATCATAAAAGAATAAATCAAGCCTTCCACATATATTAAAGAAAGTTCAAGCGCCATTCCCGGGCTGTTTGGAATGTTAAAATGCTTTTTTAGATTTTGCCATCCTCCGCCAAACCATCTTCGCATTTGATTTATGTATGCGCCCAAAGCTGAAGGGTCCTGCGTATAGCATATTGCTTTTCGGTTGTATTTGATTTTGTATCCCATTTCATGCAGGCGGTAAGTAAAATCCAAATCTTCTGTAAGAGTGTCGTGGCCGAACATTATTTTTTCTTTAAAAACATCTGTCCTGAAAGCTCCAGCTGCGCCCGGGATGACAAAAATGAAGTTCAAATAATCTTGCGCCAGCTTATCAATGTTTTGGCTTACCGTGTAATCAAGCGCCCTGCATGCTGTAAGCCAATTGTATTTTAAGCTTTTAACATATCCGGCCACCGCGGAAATTGAACCGTCTTGCATATCTTTTTCCATTATTTCAATAAAATCTTTGCTTAGCATTGTGTCGCCGTCTGTGGCAATAAAAACATCTCCTGTTACAAATTGCAATCCGTATTCTTGGGCATAGCTTTTGTTTCCCGTATTTTTGGGAGTGCGGACGGTTTTTATGGCGCTGCCGAATCTTTTTAAAATTTCCGGCGTTTTGTCAAAACTTGAGTCGTCAACAACAATAATTTCATCTGCTGGCCGCGTTTGGTTGAGGCAGGACATTATGCACCGCTCAATTGTGAACTCTTCATTATAGCAAGGGATAAGAATTGAAATTTTCATACGGTTTATTATTTTGATTTGTTTAGCATAATTAATTAATATTATTTTTAGATGAATTTTTACTTTTTTAAATTCAGTTTTTTTTCATATTCATATCTTATTGCAATAACTTGCGCCCACCAGGAATTTATTTTGTATGCCTCAACCAAAAACGCAACAGCAGCTTTGCGCCCGTTTTTTTGCGCGTTAAATTTATCTAAAATTTTACGCCAGTCTGTGAAACTTCTTTTTGTTCGTTTTATAATTACTTCCTCTTTTATGTCTTTGTATCCTTTTTTTGGCATATAATTATTTTTTTTCCGGTAATTGCTTTGCAACCTTTTCAAACCGCGAAGTTAATTTTCTTACATAGTTTTTAAAAATTTTTTCCATTTGTTTTTTAATAAACCCGTATTTTTCAGGATTTTTAGTTCTAATTCCATGGACATCTTTGTAAAGCCAGTCGTGCTCAAGTTCGGCCCATGCGTGGTTGAAAATGGAAACCAATTGTATTTCGCATTTCAAATTTTCAAAATTTTTATATTCGCGTAACGCAAGTCGTTTTTTATTTAACGCAACGATCACATGCCGCGCGCGGTACCCGCTTTTTTTCTCCAGTTCTTCAATATTTACTATAAGTATCTCGCGCTCTAGATCTTCTGAAAATTTTTCTTTGTCGCTCTCCAAATAAAATATAATCCTAATTCCCGCCAAATCTTCGATTTCCGAAAGGTTTCTGTAAATTTTTTTTTGCCTTTTTTTATTTATTATTTTTTGCTCTAAACGCTGAAGGCTTTTTACCCGGTAAAATATCTGGTGTTTATATTTTTTGGAATTTAAAAGTTCGGCCATTAATTTATTCATCGCTCCGCAAAACTCTTCGTAAAGCGGGCGCTTTTCTTTAAATTCCTTAACAAATTTTTGCGCGTATAGATCTGCCATTGTTATAAAACTATGGCATAAGCTTGTTAATCTAAAATGAAAAAAATATTTTTTATATTAACAGGCATTTTAACTTTTGCGGGTGTTTTTGTTTTAACTAAATATTAATTAAAAATTTGTATTCTTAATTTGCAGTATTTTTTTATAATTAAACCATTAAAATTATGAGCAAAACAGCAACGTATTTTACAGTTATAGTTATAATTTTAGTTATTATAATTGCGCTTTATTTTATTATTATGGCAATGAATAACCAGTCGGCAAACCCGGTTGAAACAATAAACAATATCCAGACAGAAGCTCCGGCTAAAACCATAAACATCAGCTCGTCGGCATCTTCGGGATCTTTTTTAGCCGATGCAAATGGAAAAACCTTGTATTACTTCGTAAATGACACAGTTGGAAAAAGCAACTGCACTGGGCAATGCCAAACATCTTGGCCGATATTTTATTCTCCTAATATTGTTGCGTCAAGCCAATTAGACATTTCAGATTTCGGGCAAATTAAAAATGAAAACGGGCAAAACCAAACAACATATTACGGCTGGCCGCTATATTATTATGCCGGCGATAATGCGCCAGGGGATACAAACGGGCAAGGCTTACAAAACATTTGGTTTGTTGTTGCAAATCCAGAATATAATGTTTTACTGATGAATAATCCTGTATCAAAAATTTATTTATCCGACAATAGCGGCAAGGCGCTTTACTATTTCAAAAGTGACATTAAGGGAACTGCAACTTCTGACCCCTTAAGCAAATGCACGGGAGCATGTTTGGCAACTTGGCCAATTTTTTCTGCCCCGGGCGGGGGCCAAATTACTGCTCCTGCTTTGTTGAAAATAAGCGATTTTAAGGAATTTACCCGGCCAGATGGAACATCCCAGTTATCTTACAAGGGCTGGCCATTGTATTCATACTCAAAAGACATAAAAAGCGGAGATACAAAGGGCGACGCATTCAATAATCTTTGGTATTTGGTAAAACCATAAAATTTATGTTTTAAATTTTAGCGGTTTTTTGCCTCGAGGCAAAAAACCGCTATATATTGCGCTTCGGAGCAGAATGTAGGCGCGCGGTAACTCCTCACCCACCCGAAGTGGATAACTTTTTCCACTTCTTTTTTGTTGGTTGTATAATGGAATAAAGGATAGGGCTTTGGCGTATCCATAGCTATGTACACCAAAGCCGAACCGGTAATTGAAAATGAAAAAATGATTGTTGTTCCTCCGTTGCCTCTCGGAGCTGTTTTGCATTTGCCCAAGTTTGTAAAACCAAACAAAAACAATCTCGCCACCCAATATTACTTCTGGAATAGGGAGCTAATGAAAGAAATTTGGAAATTGAAAGATAAGAAGTCTGACTTAGAGCAAGAACTCGCTCGCGCTAACGAAAAAATATCCGAGCTGGAAAAACAAAACGAAAATCTCCAATCACAAAAGAACAGATTTCTGGATATGCTGTTCAAGAAAAGAAAACCCAATCTGATTAAGGAGGAGAAATACGAACCAATCCTGCGAACTAAGGAAAGCTACGTGCGGGCAACTCCGCAAACCATCGATGAACACCGAGAATGCAAACTGCAACAATGTCCGTTTTGCAATAACGAACTCTTAAAACAAATTGATTCTTACCAGAGAATCGTTGAAGACATCCCAGATTACGAACAGCAAAAAGCCAAATCAATACAATACACAATTCACAGATATTATTGCAAACACTGCAAAAAGATAATCACGGCAAAACCAAAAGATGTTTTGCCAAAAAGTAGACTGGGAATAAACACCCTGCTCTATGTTTTGCATTCCAAATACAGACTGCGATTATCTCACGACTTAATCCGTGAAAATATCAACACTCAATTTAGTCTCGCCGTCTCTGACGGACAGATAACCGATCTTTTAGAAAAAGGATGTTTGGCATTCCAGAATAAGTGGCAGGAGATTATTGAAACAATCAAACACTCTAAAACAGCTAACTCTGATGAAACCAGCTGGCATATTGGCAAAGAAAAAGCATGGCTGTGGGCGTTCGTCGGCGACAAGGCTACACGATACACGATATCTGAAACACGAGGCAAAGGTGTTGCCGCAGAGGTCCTCGGCAAAGACTACCAAGGCACGGTTGGTTGCGATTTCTATTCTGCCTACAACCAATTTAAAAAGAAACAACGTTGCTGGGTTCACCTTCTCCGCAAAGCAAGGGAACTCTGCGGAGACAAACCCACAAAAGAGCGCCTCGCAATCAAAAACAAATTAAGCAGGATCTACCAAGACATCCTGCTTTTTCGTTCCAGAGAAGACACAACTCAAACAGAACGGAACCAAAAAGCAAAACAAATTAAAAATCAATTGGAAAATATTCAAACTCTCTGCCGGATAAAATCCGAAAACGAAAACGGCAAAAACCTGCAAAAAATCATAAATCTCTGCAAAAAGTTCTCCGGAGAATTAGTTGTCTGCGTTTCAAACTTTACTGTTTTGCCGGAGAACAACACAGCCGAACGCGCCATACGCCCCGCTGTTTTAATGAGGAGAATCTCCGACGGCTCGCGGAGTTTGAAAGGAGCTAAAATACACGAAACCAACCTCTCTGTCGTTGAAACCTTAAAACGGGAAAACAAAAAACAGGATATATTTCCTGTCATGAAAAAACTTGTTTTAAATTACCTTGCTTCGGGTGGGTGAGGAGTTACCAATATTGCTCTTGATAAACAATTAATTAGGTGTATTATTAATATAGTACACGAAATCAGGTTTGTCCTAAGTTTTGGGTGATCCAAAACAATGAAGACGAACCGTAATATGGGGAGTTGTCAAATGACACGCAAATGTGTCCCAGACGAACTGTATGACCGATTGAATCGGAAGATCGATGAGTTGCGTAGGATTGACGAGGAAACGATCCCGCTTCAAAAAACGATCAATGACCTCCAGCGCCTTATTGAAGGCCAGGTCAGCGAGAAGCAGATTAGATTTTTGGAATACCTTATCTGGCAATCCATAGATGATAGCCTGTTCGTCAGACAGTGCGCCATCTGGCTGCTTCGCAAGAGCAGCCGTCTTTCCTGAGATGTCTGCATGGGTATAGCTGATGAAGCGTGCGCTGGGATAATGATTCCTACTCAGAAGTGGGACTTGCGTAGCATCTTTTGCCACGAGGTGGGGTGCATGTGCAGTGCAAATGGCACGACTCATATCTCTGAATTGTTCCGATTGACAGGATTCAATCGGGGTGTTCAGTGGCTTGGCGGTCTTTTTGAGCGGGATGGCTTTTGGAACAGATTGGCCGAAGGCGGAACGTTTTGGATTTCGACCTTCGATGGTGCCAAGCACAATTTCAACGCCACCGAGATAACCCCCAATATCGAGGAGATCAGGGCAGTTACAGGGTCTATATCTCCTTATAACTCGTAGGTCTTGGACATCGGTTCATAGCGCAATGTCCCGGTCAGCATCGTCTGATCGGGGCTTTTTTGTTGTAAATATTTTAGCGGTTTTTTAGCTCGAGGCAAAAAACCGCTATTTTATTGTGCGATGGGATATCTTGTAAATAGTAAAGCTTTGCAAATTACAAGATAATGTAATGTGCGGTATTTTTTTGCAATTTTGGGCATACTTTCTCTGTGTATGCCTTTTTGAGCGAAAAATGACATATTAGAAATAGCCTTTTTTTCACACCACAAAGCTCTGTGTTGCATTTTGCCTCTAAAAGTTATTTTCGAGTTTTTTATTGTGCGACAAATATGCAATGCTTGTTTTTATTTTATAGATTTATTAGAATGTAATAATCGTTTTATCATTCTTTGTCCGCTGGGAAAAAGAATTTCCCGGCTTCTAATGGGAAATCCGGCAATTGCAGAAATCATTTATTTCGAAAGTGAGGAGAGCGCATTGGAGCAGTTGCAGGCGAAGCTTGAATCGCTTCATTTTTGTAAAAAGCTGGTTGCGTAGAAGATAGTTTGCCCGGGCGCGCTAATTGCGCGCGCCGGGCTTTTTTGTTGCAAATTTTCTATAAATTACAATTTTATGAAGAAAAACTTTCATAAAAAATTTAACTTTTCCGTGTTACACAAAAATTACAAAAAATAAAAAGGTCGAAAAAATAAAATTAATTAATATAAAAATCTAAAAATAATAATTATGAATCAATTAAAAATACAAAAAATAGTAGCGGTTTGTTCTATCGCATCAACACTTATGCTTTCTGGGGGAGCTGTTTTTGCCGACATTCAAACCATTAATGAAAATACCGGGTTTGCATCAAGCAACGATGTTGTGGCAACTGTTGCTGAAACTTTCGCGTCTTTAAATTCAAACGCGCAAGTTCTTGTTAATGTGGGAGCCGGAACAGTGGCAAGCGGAGGCAATATAATTGCCGCTAATACATCGGGCGGCGAAGCTGTAACCGGAGTTGTAAGCTTGGACGGAGAATTTGTAAACGACACAAATGTTAACACATTAAACCACACAGGTTCATGGCTGACCGATCCGCTCTCTGAAAATAATACAACAGGAGCGAATTCCGTTAATAATGCAACCACAACATTAGATGAATTAGTGGCGGCTTCAAATACCAATCTTGCTGATGTGCTTAATACAACAGCAGTTTTGGCAGTTAGCGGAAATAATGAAATTTCAGATAACACAGGACCTGGCGCAGTTGACACGGGCACCGTTGACGGGTCGCTTTTAACCGGCAATGTTGTCAACAGTAATTTCTTGTCAATTTTATCCTCAACAGGCGGAGATTTGGCAAGCGTTGCATTGAATGACACAACCGGATCAGGATCTACAAATGATGCAGTTGTAACAATTAACAACACAGTTGTTGCTGAAAATGACAACAACGCGAGTATACTTAATGATGTGTTTGCGTTGTTAAGCAGCGGAGGCAATATAATTGCCGCCAACACCGGCTCTGCTGATGTTTCGACCGGCGATGTTAGCGGTTCAACAGAAATTTCTAATGAAGTTAATTCCAACTTCACAGAAATAACAGCAGATTTAGGAGGCGCAGAGATTAGCGCAGGAAATTCAACAACCGGCGCAGGTTCTGTTAATGGAGCTGCTTCTACGGTTTCGCAACTTGTGTCTGTTACAAATTTAAATAATGCCCTTATTGGAAACGGAGTTTCAACAACCGCCACCAGCGGAGGAAACGATGTTTCTAATAATACAGGACCTGTTACGATTGGAACAGGCGGCGCATCAAATAATGTTGCAATTAGCAACGGAGCAAATGCCAATGAAACTTCCATTAATTTAGGAGCTGGCGGTTTAACCGTTGGCGCTTCTAATAACACAACCGGATCAGGATCGACAAATAATTCAGACGCAGTTGTTGATTCTGTGGTTGCATCAACAAGCGTAAATTCATTAGCTGTTGAAAATTTGGTAAGTTCAGCTTCTTTTTCCGGAGGAAATGTTGTTGACAGCAACACAGGCTCTGCTGATGTTAGCACAGGAGATGCCAGTAATGATACATCAATTATAAATGATGTAAACACAAATATAACTGATGTAACCGTGAATCCAGTAGCGATTGTTTCTGCAGGTAATGATACAACCGGCGCAAATTCCGTAAATAACGCTTCGACAACCGCGGTGAATACTATTGCGGTTTCAAATATCAATGATGCAATAATTGCTAATGTGATTGCTACCGAAAGCAATAGCGGCGGAAACGATGTTTCTGGAAATACAGGATCCAGCTCTGTTTCAACAGGCTCAGCTTCTCTGACATTTGGCGCGGAAAATACCGGCAATTCAAACACAACAAACATTGGACAGTAAGGATCTGCCGATGTCCCCGTTCGCGGGGACATCGGCAAGTCTTTAATGAACTTTTAATAATAATTTAAAGATAATAAAAATATGAAAATAAAAAATGATTTGTTTCGCTTTATTTCAAAAAGCACAGCCTTAACGCTTATAGCCGGCTGTGTTTTATTGTCCTCGCCGGGTATTATGCTTGCCGATGTTGTTCCGCCGGAAGTTGATCCTTTGGTTGTAACTGAAACTGCGCCGGCTTCTCCGCCATTGGATGTTCAGCCGTTGCAAACAAGTCCAATAGCCACAGATACAACAACAATAACTGATTTGCCTCCAATTTTAGACACAACAAGTTCGGCAGACCAGCCGATAGTTCAGGACCAAGCCGTTGATCCGGCTTTGGCAACAGATCCAAGTTCGACCAATGCAACAACCGGAGCTGATTCTGTAAATACTTCAACAACAGATGTTACAAACACTACAGACATAACAAACCAAAATTTCGTGCAGGCATTTAACGATTCGTTTTTGCAGGCCGACACCGGATCAAACACTGCAAACTATAATACGGGATCAGGAATAATTACCACAAGCCAAGCAAAAGGCGACGGCCAATTGCTAAATGTTGTAAATAAAAATTCTGTGCAAGTTGGAGCCGGCGGAGTTCCCTCGCCTGATAACGCAACAAATTCAACAACCGGAGCTAACTCTGCCAATACTAGTCTAACAAATATAAATAATGAATTGACGGTAAAAAATATTAACGATGCAAACATAATAAACCGAGTTACGACAAATATAAATTCAGGAAATAACGATGCAAATTTTAATACAGGGCATGGAATTGTTACAACAGGAGCGGCAAATTTGGGGCTTAACTTTTTTTCTTTAGCCAACACAAATTTATTCGGCTCGCAAAAATTTTACGCAAATTTGCAAAATATTTATAATAATTTTACCGGAAATGTTGATCTGTCAGGCGAGCTTGCTGTTGGATCTTCTCCGCTTTCCGGGCTTTTGGCGAATGCGGCCAACAACAGCACGGGGGCCAATTCAAGCAACCAATCCATTGTAAACATAAATGACCAAACTTCTATAACAAATCAAAACACAGGAAAACTTAATAATGAAATTGACGCAAAAGTAACAAGCGGGCAAAACCGGGCAAATTATAATACGGGTTCGGGGTCTGTTGTTTCCGGGCAAGTCAATTCATCGGTAAACGTTGTTAACTTTTTAAACAGCAACATAACTTCGGGCAATTGGATGATGAAAACATTAAATGTTTTTGGAAATTGGAGCGGAGATTTAAAACTTCCAACAATGCAAACGCCGGAGTTGACAGTAACAGTTCCAGCAGCAGGCGCGGCAGCTGACAGCGCCAACACAAACACCGGAAGCGCTTCAGTAAACACAACAGATTTAACAATAAATAATTCTGCAACTTTAACAAACAATAATCAGGCAACAATTGAAAACAATGTAACAATGCAAACAGACAGCGGAAATAATGACGCTTCTTTTAATGGTGGCGCGGGCCTTGTAAAAATTGGGACGGCCAACGCTGAAACAAATGAAATGAATGTGGCAAACCTAAATGTTACTGGAAATTCTTGGTGGCTGATCGTTGTAAACAGGTTTGGAACATGGAACGGCACAGCGGTTGGTTCGCCTGAAGCCGTTGCAATAAAAACAACCGGCATTTCTACGGTTTTAACTCCTGGCCAAAGCGGAGTGGATGTAACAAACAATTCAACCGGGCCTGATTCAAATAATTCGGCGGGAGTTAACATAGACCACAAAACTGATATTACAAACACAAATCAAGCTGACATAATTAACACCTTGAACATTCAAGCTGTTTCCGGACAAAACCAAACCAAATATAATTCCGGACATGGTTACACAGAAACCGGCGCAATAAACGGAGTAAACAATATTATAAATTTCGTCAACGCAAATATAACAACAGCAAATTGGGTGGTTGTGGTTGTAAATGTTTTTGGAGACTGGTCTGGAAATTTGGTTTTCAATACGCCAAGTGGAGGAACAAACTTGCCGGTTGGAGGAAGTTTGTCTTGTCCAATACCAAATTCTGCATCCCCGTCAATAACCAGCGCAAATAATGCCACTGGTTCCGCTTCGCTGAATAATTCGAATACAGCAACAAACAACACAAATACCGCAACAAATAATAATATCGCAAATTTAAATAACACAACCAGCGCCGCGGCAACTACCGGACAAAATAGCGCAAACTTTAATACAGGCTCGGGCACAGTTGCAACAGGACAAGCAGATGCGGGTTCGTCGGTTGCCAATCAAGCAAACAGCAATAACGTTGCAACTGCTCCGCCCGGCGGCGGAGGCGCAATACAAAGCGCCACAGATACAACGGGAGCAGGATCAACAAATAATTCAAGCGCAACAAACACCGCAGATACAACTGCAACAAATAATAATAATGCAACCGCAGATAATAATATTTCCGGCGCAACAAACACCGGCGGAAATGACGCAAATTATAACACAGGAAATGGCGCGATTGATACAAGCTGGGCAAACACATTTTTAGACTTGCGCAATCAAGTTAACAGCAATCAGCTGACGTTGGGAGACTTAACCGCAACCTTTAATCAAACACCGGTTGCTCCGGGTTCGCAGGCGCAGGTTCCAAACGACAATTCTTCAACTCAAGTTTGTCCGGGAGTTACAGTTGATATTTCGCCCTCAACCGTAACTCTTGCAAATGGCGCGGCGCAAACTTTTACCGCAGTAGCCAACGATTCTTCGGGAAATCCCGTAAGTCCGCAGCCAGAATTTACTTGGACAGCAACCGGCGGAACAATTGACGCCAGCGGAGTTTACACTGCCGGAAGCGCAACTGGAACATTTGCAGTAACAGCAACTGCTTCATATGGAAATCAAGGAAGCGCCAATATAATAATTTCAGCTCCGGTTTCTCCAACCGGAAGCGGAGGCGGGGGAGGTGGCGGCGGGAATATTAGCGTTAATTCTGGCGGCGGAGGCGGGGGAGGAGGAATTTCTTTAGCATCTGCAAAAAAGCGCATTAAAGGAGATTTTAACAATGACGGAAAAGTAAATGATTTGGACTTCTCAATTTTAATGGCAAACTGGGGGCTGAAAAGAATTGGCGGTTTGGCGGAATCGAACGGCGAAGGCACCGTTGACGATTCAGACTTCTCAATTGTAATGGCAAATTGGACAACATTAATACTTGCATTAAATTAATGAATTGTTAATGATTAATAAATTAAAATTTAAATATGAAAACCATAAAATATTTTTTAGCAGTTGCGGTATTGCTGGCGGTGGCAATTTTTCCAACTATTTCTCTTGGCGCCGGTTCAGCGGGAATAATTATTTCTCCTTCATCCGGATCTTTTAAGTCTGGCCAAACTTTCAATGTTGCAATATCTGTTAATCCCGGTTCAGAAAAAATTGATATGGTCAGGGCAAAATTAACTTTTTCATCAGATCTTTTGGAAATAAAAAATTTTGCAACATCGCCAACATTCAGTTATCAGGCAGGTTCTAATAGTTTTGACAATTCGGCGGGAACTTTTTCTTGGGGAGCTGGAACTCCCGGCGGGATAACTTCTCCTGTTGTTTTTGGAACAATAACTTTTGGGGTTAAAAAGGCCGGTAGCGCAACTATTTCTACAAGCGTCGATTCTTTGGCTTTGACAGCCGGAGAAAACAAATTTAACGGGCAGTTAAGTTCTTCGGCTTTTAATTTGTCGGCTGTTTTGCCTGCAAAGCCGGTTGCTCAAAAAATAACGGAAACGCAAGCGAGCGCGCAACCGCTTGAACAGTCTGCCGGCGATATTAATGACGCGGTTGATACGCAAATTATACAAAAACAGCAGCCCAAAAATTTTGCCGCAGGCTTGGCAAATGCAACGCCATTTTCTTTAACAATCAGGGTATTATCTATTGCAGGAATTATTTTAATAGTTCTGCTTTTGGGATTTACAATTTTCAAAATTATTAAAAAACCGGTGTCAAATATTAGTAAAAAAAAATTTTAAAAATATGAAAAAAAGATTTTTTCTTTTTGCCTTGTTGCTATTTTTTTTAAGCTTTTCAAGCGCATTAGCGGCCAGCGATACTTCAGTTGTAATACAGCCGGCAAAAATTGAGATTACGGCGTCTCCCGATCAGAAATTATCAAGAAGCTTTTCAGTAATTAATAGAAGTAATTTTTTTGTTAAATTAAAGTTAACTGTAAAAGATTATAAGCAAGTTTCAGAAGACGGCAAACTGGAATTTTATGACGCAAAAAATGAACAGGCGTCTTTGTGGCTGGTGCCCCAATATTTGGAAATCGGGTTAAAACCTTTGGAAACCAAAACTGTTGGCATTGTAGTCGATGTACCAAAAGATTTTTCAGGGGGCGGGCATTATGGAGCAATATTATTCCAGTCTGTTGGTAATTCGGAAAATATAAATACAAACAATTTTGGGGAATTGGTTTTGCTGACTGTAACCGGAAGCAATATTAAAACCAGCGCAACAATAAGATCCGTTGATTTTTCTACGGGGCTAATACAGCAGGGCAAAACAGCGGACTTTAATTTTAAAATAAAAAATGACGGCAATACTCATTTTGATGCGCAAGCAAAACTTGTTGTAAAAGATTGGCTTGGAAAAGAAATAGGCAACTACAATATCGGAAGCCTGACCGTTTATCCAAAAACTAGCAGATTATTTAAGTGGCGATGGAACAATACGCCTTTTATGGGCATATATAAGGCAGAGGTTTTGCTTTCAAATTCAACTGTAAACGCGCAATTTACTTCAATTGACGGAAAGTGGTTTATTATTTTTCCATGGCAGATGGCAGTCCTGTTTTTACTGTTGGCATTAGCAATTTTTGCCCTTGTCAAATACAGGAAAAATATTGTAAGCTTGACTAAGTCTCTTTTTAATCTTAAATTAATAATCGGGGCATAATATTAATGTATTAACCAAATAAAAATATGAGAATTTTAATTATTGAGGATCAAGAGAGCTTGTCTAAACTTTTAAAAAAGGGTTTTGAAAAAGAAGGCTATGCCGCTGATTATGTTTTGGACGGCGAGGCCGGCCAGAGAAGAATAGAAATTCACCACGAAGATTACGATGTTATTGTTTTGGATTTAATGTTGCCTAAAAAAAGCGGATTTGAAGTTTGCAAAAATATCCGTTCATTTGGAATTACAACCCCGGTAATTGTTTTGACTGCAAAAGACAGTGAAGAAGACAAAGTGAGCCTCCTGGATTCGGGAGCCGACGATTATATTGTAAAGCCGTTCAGTTTTAGAGAACTTTTGGCGCGCGTGCGGGCTCTCACAAGAAGACCCGAAACTTCCTTGCCTACAGAACTTTCTATCGGCGACTTGGTTTTAAAACCGGCAATTAAGGCAGCATTTGTGGGGAATAAAGAAATAAAACTTACGTTAACAGAGTTCAGGCTGTTGGAATATTTAATGAGAAATCCCAATCAGGTTTTGGAAAGGGAAGCCATAACTACAAATATCTGGGATTTTGATTTTGATTCATTCAGCAATATTGTTGACGTATATATAAACAGATTGAGAAAAAAAATAGATGCGGGAAGAAAAAATGGACTGCTAAAAACAGTCCGCGGCGTCGGTTATAAAATCAGCACAAACTAATTTTTGTTCTTTTTGTTCTTTTCATGCCCGATAAGGGAATGGAAACATAAAAAGTGCTTCCTCTATTTTCCTCCGAAGTAAGCCAGATTTTTCCGCCGGCTTGTTCTATTAAAGATTTGCAAAGATACAGCCCAAGCCCGACGCCGTCAATTTTTTTATCTGTGTTATTTGCGCGGAATAATTTTTCAAAAACTTTTTTCTGATATTTTTTAGGTATTCCGCATCCGGTGTCAGCTATTTTTATTATAACGTTTTCCCTGTATTTTTCGGCTTCCACAATTATCAGCCCGCCCTCGCGTGTATATTTTATAGCATTGCTAAGCAGATTGTCCAAAACTATATCCATAACTTTTTGATCAACATTTATTATGGGTAGGTCTTCTGTAATATTTTTTCTAAGCTCTAAATTTTTATTTTTTATTTGCGGTAAAACAGATTTTATATTTTCTTCAATAATTCTTGTTATGTTTGAAGGCTGAGGGACAACCTCAAAAGTCTTCATTTCTATTCTTGAGACATTCAAAAATATTTCTATCATTTCACTCATTTTTTTTACTCCGCCCATTATTTCTTGCAGGTAGTCTTCGGTTTCTTTGTTTACTTTTCCCGAAAGCCCGCCAATTAGCATTTCTGCTGTCAGGCTTACCGCGGTTATAGGTGTGCGCAACTGATGGGCAGCCAAAGATATAAATTCTGTTTTTGCCGAGTCCAATCTTTTTGCTTCGGTAATATCTCTCTCGATGCCAACAAAAGACAAAATTTGGCCGTTTTTATCAAGCACAGGTGCAATTCTAATTTCTGCGGTAAAAATTTCACCGTCTTTTTTTCTGTCTTGTATTTCTCCAACATACGGTTCCTTGTCAAAATATATTGATTTCCACATTTGGGCGAAAAATTTATTTGGCATATCTTCCATCCAAAAATTTGGTTTTTTTCCTATTAATTCTTTTTGCCTGTGGCCAGATATAGTTTTTACGGCTTTGTTTATATAAATAATTTTTCCCTTCTCATCTGTAATAAAAATTATGTCCGAAGCGTTTTCAACTGCTGTTTGGACTTTGTTTAATTCCGAGGTCATTTGTTCCAGCCTATGCCCGTGTAATTTTAAATTCTCAATTGACTTTACGCGTTCTGAAACATCAACAAGAGAAACAACCTGGCAGGTACCCATTTTTTAGACACTCTGTATGTTCGCAGAATTCTGAAAAATTAAGTTTTTTTGAATTTTTTCGATTTTCGT
>MHPJ01000024.1:0-19612 GCA_001822065.1 Candidatus Staskawiczbacteria bacterium RIFOXYB1_FULL_37_44
GGTCCTCGTGAAGTGTGAATATCTCATAATTTTGAATTAATTCCAAATTATGAACTGTTGCACTTCAAAATACAAATCATTAAATTGAAATTTTGCCATCAGCACACCATATTTTGGGGAGAACCGCCATGAAAAAGTACTTGTTAATTTGGGAAACTACTAAAAAAGAAACGCAAAACAGAATGAACACGGCCGCCAAAAAAGGCTTCCATCTTTGCAAATTCCAAGTTGATAGCGAGGGATTTTATGTGATCATGGAACGAGAAGTTCCCGACAAACCGTCGACCAAAAGAAATTTAACGCAAGAAGCATTAGACCGCCACCTTCCCCGGGAATTTCCCGAACCGCCGGCGCCACAGGGCGCGACAGCCATACATATGGCCTACGGAAGCCTTTGTTATGTTTGCCATAAAAATGTTGGCGCCGATTGGGATGACCATTTTCGTAGGAAACACCCCGATCGCATATTGCCGAGCGAACAATTCCAACAAGAGATTGACGCCGGAATCCATCAGTAACCGCTGAAGGCCGCATACGCGCCGAGGACTAAGAGTAAAAGCTCAAAGTCCGAGGCGCTTTTTTTATTTAAAACATATTATTTCAGGTTATCACGCGATAACCAAACATTGACTTTTTTTAAAATTTAATTAAACTATATTATGTGTTGTTTGACAATTTCATCAGCTCAACGCCGTTGAGCCGATAACTATTTCTCTCGAAAGGAGAACTACCGTGGCTAGATGGAAAAATGGCGATTGCCGATCGTGCAGCGGACCGCTGGGAATTATCGAAAAAATCGATGGTACCCGCGAAAAGGTCACCTGCAACCATTGCGGCGACATTTATATTCGGGAAATTCCCAAACCACCGGAGACAGCACAGCTTCCGCCCGCAGCGCATTTCGACAAATCTGGCCATTATTAGACAAACTCCGCCTTCGCCAAGGCTTCGGCGAACAAGCAAAAGCGCCCGACCATTTCTGGGACGAGGCGCTCTTTTTTTATTTCCTCCACCCTGTTTAACCCCGCGGGTTAAACATTGTTTATTTACGCTTGCCGTCAATAATTTCTTGAGCAACATTGCTTGGCACTTGCTCATATTTATTAAATTCCATTGTAAAACTGGCTCGGCCTTCTGTAAGAGATCTTAAAGAAGTTGCATAACCAAATGTTTCAGATAACGGTACCATTGCATCAACAACTTTCATTCCAACTCTTTCTGAAGTTTCTTCAATTTTTCCCCTTCTCGAACTGACATCGGAAATTACTTGGCCAAAAAAGTCTTCAGGAGTTACAATTTCAACTTTCATAATCGGCTCTAAAATAACTGCTTTTGCTGCTTTGGCGGCTTTTTGAAAAGCCATGGATCCGGCAATTTTAAAGGCAAATTCAGAAGAATCAACTTCGTGATAACTTCCGTCATACAGCGTAACTTCAACATCCACCATTGGGTAACCTGCCACAACTCCCTTATCCATTGCTTCAACAACTCCTTTTTCAACCGGCTTAATAAATTCTTTTGGAATAGTTCCTCCTTTAATTTCATCAATAAATTCAAAACCGGCTCCCCTTTCTTTGGGTTTTACTTTGAGCAAAACGTGTCCGTATTGCCCTTTTCCTCCAGACTGCCTGACATATTTTTCTTCGCCATTTGCCTCGCCCAAAATAGTTTCGCGATAAGCAACCTGGGGCTTGCCATAATTTGCTTCAACATGAAATTCTCTTTTCAGCCTGTCTGCAATAATATCCAAATGCAATTCGCCCATTCCGGAAATAATTGTTTCGCCGGTTTCCAAATCTTCTTTAATTCTGAAAGTCGGGTCTTCTTCGGTTAATTTCCTAATAGACATAATAAGTTTTTCCTGGTCAACTTTTGTTTTTGGCTCAACTCTAATTCCAATAACTGGCTCGGGAAAAACAATTTTTTCCAAAATTACGGGCGATTCTTTCGCGCACAATGTGTGGCCGGTGCTGGTGGCTTTTAGTCCAACAGTTGCTCCAATTTCTCCGGCATAAATAACATCAAGCTCCTGTCTTTCGTCGGCGTGCATTCTCAAAATTCTGGCAATTCTTTCTTGCTCGCCTGTGTTTGCATTCAAAACATAACTTCCCTTATTCAATACTCCAGAATAAACCCTAAAAAAAGTCAAAGTTCCAACATAAGGGTCTGTGGCAATTTTGAAAACCAAAGCCGAAAACGGCTCGGTGTCCGAAGATTTCTTTTCTATTATAGCGCCGGTTTTTGGGTCTGTTCCTTTTTGTGAAACCACGTCCAACGGGCTTGGCAATAAATCAACAACTGCGTCCAAAATTGTCTGCACGCCTTTATTTTTTAAAGCGCTCCCGCAAAAAACCGGAATTAACTTATAGTTTAAAACTGATTTTCTTAAAACATTTTTTATTTCTTCGATTGTAATTTCTTTTCCTTCTAAAAATTTCTCTGTTAAAATATTGTCTTCGCCGGCAATTTTTTCAATCATTTTTTTGCGCCAGGTTTCTGCCTCTGCTTTAAATTCTTCGGGAATTTCTTTTTCAACAACATCAATTCCTTTTTCGCCTTCAAAATAAAGGGCTTTCATTTTCATTAGATCAATTACTCCTTTTAAATTTTCTTCCAAACCCATTGGAAAACTTACTGCCACTGCATTTGGTGTTAATTTTTTCAAAATTGAATCAAAGCTCTTTTCAAAACTTGCCCCCATTCTGTCTAATTTATTTATAAAACAAATTCTTGGCACATTATATTTATCTGCCTGGCGCCACACTGTTTCGCTTTGCGGTTCTACTCCGGCAACTCCGTCAAAAACAACAACAGCGCCGTCAAGCACACGCAAAGATCTTTGCACTTCTGCGGTAAAGTCAATGTGCCCAGGGGTGTCAATCAGGTTTATCTGATGGTTTTTCCAATACATTGTAGTGGCGGCTGAAGTAATGGTAATTCCCCTTTCTCTTTCCTGCACCATCCAGTCCATAACCGTATCCCCCTCGTGAACTTCACCAATTTTGTGTGAAACTCCGGTATAAAACAAAAGGCGCTCAGAAAATGTAGTTTTTCCTGCGTCAATATGAGCAATAATTCCAATATTTCTTAAATCTTTTAAAGGATGTTGACGAGCCATAAATAAAAGCGAGGCAAATAAATTTTTCGAGTGCGAGGGGTTGGCTCCCCCGAAGGAGGGGATTACTCGCCGAGAAAAATTATTTGCCGAGCTGGTTATCTTGCAAAATGGGCGAAGGCTTTGTTGGCTTCGGCCATTCTATGCATATCGTTTTTCTTTTTGATTGCGTTACCTTGGTTGTTTGTGCAGTCAATTAATTCGGCGGCCAGTTTCTCTGCCATTGGCTTTCCTTTTTTATTTCTTGCTCCTTCTATTAACCAGCGGAATGCCAAAGCCAGCCTTCTGTCTCCCCTTACTTCCATTGGAACCTGATAAGTTGCGCCTCCAACTCTTTTTGGCTTTACTTCAACAATTGGCGAAGCGTTTTCAATGGCTGCCTTAAAAACTTCCAAAGGTTCTTTTTTGGTTTGTTGTTTTATAATATCAAAAGCGCTATACACAATTTTCTGCGCAATTGTTTTTCTTCCAGAATCCATAACTTTATTTACAAATTTCGCCACTTCCAAGTCGTTGTAAATTCTGTCTGGCTCTATTTTATGTTTTTTATAAGCTCTACGCATGTGAATTTGTGTAGCGGAGCGAGCAAATTCATGCCGTAATTTATGCCTGATATATCAGACTCACTGGCATGAATTGCGGCGATGCCGCTGAGTATTTTATGTTTTTGCCTTCTTAGTTCCCTGCCTGCCGGCAGGCAGGCGTATTTTGATTATTTTATTTGGCGCGCTTCGTTCCATACTTGCTTCTTTCTTGTTTTCTGTTTTGCACTCCTTGAGTGTCTAAAACTCCTCTAACAATGTGATACCTTACGCCGGGCAAGTCTTTAACTCTTCCTCCTCTAATTAAAACAATTGAGTGTTCCTGCAAGTTGTGTCCTTCGCCGGGAATATAAGCTGTAACTTCCATTCCATTTGATAATTTCACGCGGGCAACTTTTCTTAAAGCCGAGTTTGGTTTTTTTGGAGTTTGTGTAAAAACTTTCACGCATACTCCCCTTTTAAATGGAGAAGAAAAATATGACGGCCTGTTTTGTAAAACATTAAAACCGCGCTGCAATGCAACAGTTTTCTTTGCTCCTTTTTTATTTGTTCTTGGTTTTTTTATTAGTTGATGTATTGTTGGCATATCAGTATGTTAGCAAAAATATTTTTTAATGTCAACTCTATTACAAAAGTTGTTTACAAAATACTACGATCGTAGTATTTTGTTCTTAACTATTTTTCGTTAATTTTAGACAAAACTCTATTTTAAATTGAAAAATTCTTTTAGATGAACTGCATTATCCACATAATCAAAAACTCCATAACGCACATACTTTCTTATATTAAAAAATTCAATAATAAAATCAATTTCATCTTTGCAGTCATAAGGAAAAACAAAAACACTTTTCTGAAATTCACAAAATCCCAATTCTTTTAGTTTTTTTCTCAAAGCGTCTCTTCCCCACCTGAATTTTTCCGGGATATCAAAAATAACCGCCCGCCATTTTCCATCCCAAACTTTTTGTTCAATTTTCATTTTGTAAAAATCATAAGTCAAAACCCGCATTTTCCCCTTTTCTGTCAAAACATAAGTCATTGTTCCGTCTGCGTTTTCTTTTTCTTTTATTAGTTTGGAACGATAGCAACTCTTAATTTCCTTTCTTAATTCCTCTTTATTAATTCTTCGCCACTCCTTTCCAGTTACATGCAAAACTCTTCGGTATTGATGTGGAGAATACACAAAGCCCAAAGCAACGCCAGCAGATAAAAGAAGCATTATTTTTTCTTTTATTGATTGCTCCATGGAGAGTTAATTACAAATTTTCACGATCGTAGTATTTTGTTCTTAATTTTTAAAGTTACTCTTCTTACTATTTTTCAGCCTTCTATATAATATTTACAAAGTCAATATGTGGCCGGTGATGAGCTGGAATAAAACGCTTGTTATAATAGACCAGGCCGTTCCGCCAAACAAAATTAAAAGAACTAAAATTACAATTCCGTATTGGCGTAAAAAATTTTTGACATTTTGCATAGAGGCCGGCAAAAAACTAAAAAGTATCCACGAGCCGTCAAGCGGGGGTATGGGAATTAAATTAAAAACTGCCAGCCAAATATTTATTGCTACAATATAGCTTAAAGCAATTGCAATGCCTTGGTTTGCAAAAATTATTTCGTTTGGAACAAATCTCAAAAGCAGGCCGAAAAATATTGCCAGAGCAAAATTTGAGGCCGGACCTGCAACAGAAACTTTTATTTCTCCATATTTTTTATCCGAAAAATTATAAGGATTCACCGGCACCGGCTTTGCCCAGCCGAACAAAAAAGGCGAGCCTGCGACAAATAAAAGCAAGGGCAAAATTACCGAGCCGAAAGGGTCTAAGTGTTTTATTGGATTTAAAGTCAGCCTGCCTTCATATTTTGCAGTTGGGTCGCCTAAAGAATAAGCAACATAGCCATGCGACAATTCATGTATAATTACAGAAAACAGCAAAATAACCAGAGAAAAAATTGTAATAAATAAATCCATAGTGTTTACTTTATAATATCACGTATTGCAAAAAAGAAAAGTGCGTGATAAGGTTAGTTATTCGCGTCATTGTGAGGAGTTGCAACGACGAAACAATTTAAACATATTTGTCATCCCCGCGCAAACGGGGATCAATAATTTAAAAACATGGATTCCCAATCAAGTTGGGAATGACAACGACGAGATTGCTTCGCTGCGGCTCGCAATGACTAATTTTATGGCAGAAAAAATTTGTACAATTTGCAAGAAACATTCGGCAATGAGCGTTACTCTTGTAAAATTGAGAGGAAAATACAACCCGACATCTAAAGTAAGAAAATATCCCAATTTGCAATGGGCTCATTTGCCTTCTGGCAAAAGAGTTCTCGCTTGCGCTAAGTGCATCAAGAGATTATCTAAAGTCTAACAACCGGGCTGGAGTATGCCGGTAGTACGCGTCCATGGGGTGGATGTAGACTGGGTTCAATTCCCAGCAGCCCGAATCAAAACAAAAACGCCTTTCGGGCGTTTTTGTTTTAATATTACTTTAAAATGTTTTTTACCTTTTCAACAATTTCTTCCGGAGTGAACTGCGCTTTTATGATGTAATCGGCGGCTCCCAGTTTCATACCTTTGTCTATATCTTCTTTTTGAGATAAATTGGATAAAATAATAATTGGAATTTGCGAAACTTTTGGGTCTGCCTTTATTTTTGACAAAACCTCAAAACCGTCCTCGTTTGGCAAAATTAGATCAAGTAAAACCAAATCGGGTTTTTCCGCTAAAACTTTTTTAATCCCCTCCTCTCCGTCAATTGCGGAAATCATATTGTAACCCTCCGCGGAAAGTTTTCTGTTTATCAAGCTTCTCAAAAATTCATCGTCTTCAATAATCAAAATGTTTTTCGCCATAATAATAAATTTAATATTTTTCTATTTTTTATCTTACACCATATTTAAGGGCAAATCAAGTAAAAATTCTGTTCCCTTGTTTTCTTCAGACTGGAAAGACAAGCTGCCATTGTGGTCTTCAATAATTTTTTTTGCGATAAAAAGCCCGAGCCCCGAGCCGTTTGCTTCAATTTTGTTTGCGTTTCTTGCCCTGAAAAATTTGCCAAAAATTTTAGACTGGTCTGCGAGAGGAATTCCAATTCCGGAATCTTTAATTTTAAAGCTTATTTTTTTTCCCTCGCAGGCTATGCTGGCATTTATTGTTCCCTCTGCGGGAGTGTATTTTAAAGCATTATCAAAAAGATTTTTGATAACCGATTCAATTTTTTCTTTATCTGCCATTATTTTTGGCAAAGATTCAGCCGGCTTTTTAAACTGCACTTTAATTTTTTTGCTTTTTATTTTATCTTGAAAATAATTTATTTCAGCCTGAACCACTTGCGTGATATCAACTAAAGTTTTTGCATAACGGTATGCTTTGTTGTCAATTTTTGTTGCGTAAAACAAGTTATCTATCAAAAATAATGAACTGTCGTTTCTGCCATACAGCCTTTGCGTAACTTCTTTTTGTTCCTTGGAAAGCTTGCCAAAATCTCCGGACAAAAACATTTTCAAAGACCACTTTGCCGAAGTCACCGATGTTTTAAGCTGGTGGACAGCTGAAAGAATTGAGTCGGTTTTTACTTTTTCCAATAATTTTTCTTTTGCAATATCGCGTAAAATTATGAGTTTTCCCATATCTTTCTGCCCGAAAACAAGCGGGATCGCGGAAAGCTCAATGTTAAAATTGTTTAAAATTATTTCTTCTTTTAGAATTGTTCCTAAAGAAGAAAAATACGGCGACAAAAAATCCGCCATAGCGTTTTCCGATTTTGCCTGCAAAATTTTTTCAGCCAGAGGATTTGCCATAAAAACTTTCCCGTTCTCTCCAATAACTACAACGCCCTGGTCAAAATTGGTAAAAACTTTTGCAATTATGTTTTTTTCTATTTCTGAATTTTTAAACTTTTTTTCGTTTGCCTGCAACAAATGCTCTAATCCTATTTGCTGTTTTTTAAAACGGCTTATTCTTTTTAGAAAATAATTGGTTATAAAAAATATCACAACAAGAAAAAAAAGCGTAATGCCTAAATTTACGGATGCCAAAAAGATTAAAAAGGCAATTGCAGAAGCAGTAAATAAGCCGCCGAAAATAATTTTTACGAAATTAAACATTATTTAACTATATTCTGAAATTATTTTTTATAATCCCCTTTGACGCGTCAATTACAGAAGATGTATGAATCAGCGCATAAGAGCCGTCTTCATTCTTTTTTTCTATTTTTATAATATATTTTCCTTTTGGCACAAGGCAATAATATCTTCCGTATTTATCTGTAATTTTGTGAGCAATTTCAACATTTGTATCGGGTATTACAATTCTTAAAATGGCGAAAGACAAAGGATCTCCGGTTATTCCAGCAGAAACCCTGCCGTATGCTTTGGGCTTAATTCCTACAATTCTCAAAATCAATAACACCAGATAAGCTATCATCATTATAAGGTTGTAAGGATAAGGGGCGGAAAAATAAGAAACAATTGCAACAATAAATCCGACTACAAACAATAAATCAAAAATTTTCCTGAAAATAATATCTGCTTTAGAATAAAATTTCATAAGTTTTTTGTCGCGCTTTGCAAATTCGTTCCAGTCAAATTTTAAAGAATCCATTGGAATATTTTTCAAAATGGCTTGCCCGCTTTGTTTTATTTCTATGCTTGCGCCAAAATAAAGATCATTATAAAGTTCGTCTTCTGTTTTACCGGCAAGTTTTCTTGAAGGGAAAATATAATTTGTTTTATTGGCCGACATTTTATAAATTCCGGGAACAGCTAAAAATCCGTATCGTCCGTCCAAATCAGTAATTGCAGAAGCAACTGTTTTTCCATTTACATCTGTTAAAGTAACATACGCGGGATCAATCGGCTGTTTTGTCACAGAGTCATACACAACTCCCCATGGCTTTACCCGCTTTTTTAAACCCAAAGCCGCAAAAAATAGCCCGAACATTCTAGCGATTACAAAAAATAAATCAAACGGAGAAAGAGCAACAGCGCTGGCAGCTTGGACTGTTGCAACAACAGCTCCCATGGTTGAAATTGCTTTTGTGACAACAGAGCCTTGGGGAGTTTCTATTATTTTTTTTATTTCGCCAGCTACAGCTTGCGAGGCTTTAACCAAATTTTGTAAAATTCCAGTTTTAGCAACAGGCTCTGCTACAATAGGCTCTGGATTACTGCCTGTATTTGCGCCTCCACCAGACGAACCGCCATCGCTTCCTCCTCCACCGCCGCCTCCGCCTGCGCCGATATTACAATCCATTATTGACTGGCATTCGTCAGGGGCTTCTCCTATTTTTATAATACACTGCCCTTTGTCATTGCAAACATTGTGCGTTGGCTGGCAATCAACATTTTCTTCGCACTCGTCAAGACCTACGCCGACAACTTCAACGCATTTTTCGTTATCATCGCAAATATTATGCTTTACGTCGCTATCTATTGCCACGCACTGGTTTTGCGCATTGCACTCGCTATTCTCTAAACATGTCCCGCAACTCGTTCCGCAATCATCGTTTCCGCATTGTTTGCCAGTACAGGCTGGCACACATCTGTTGTCTCCCGTGTCATTGCTTAAATCAGCCAAACTTAACTTTAATAAATCTCCAGAAATGCTAGTTTCTAAAACAGTTGCCAAAAACAATAAAAAAATAATGCCCAGCCCCAATAAAATCCGCCTTTTCTTTTTTTCCATAAATTTTATGCTTTATATTATTTTATTTTAATGTAAAAAATTTTACTATGCCAGTCATCACGGCATTAAACAGACTGGCAATACTGCGTAACAAACTGAATTTCGGCTTTTCTATGTTTACTGCCACAATCCCCGAACACTTTGAATCTTTGGCGCCAATAATTTCCCAGTAGCCCTCAAAGGCACCCAAGGAAGAACAACATCTTGCAATTTTAGCATTTTTGCCCTGTTTGCATATAACATCTTTGCTGGTAATCGCGCTGCATTTTTTGCCATCAAACACGCTACACGCAACAGCGGGACGCATTGGACACCTTGGGTTTGTAATAGAACTGGTTAATATCCATTTATATTTAAAATTAGAATAAATAACGCCGTTTTCTTGCTCCGGCTCCATAGACTCACAACACATTGAATATTTACTATTATTATTCTTCTTGCATATAATTTTTTCCTGCTCGGCTGTTATTTTGTTGCATTGTTTATTTATAAAACTATCACATTTTAAAACGCCTTTCGCAGGACACTTAGAGGCGCCTCTTGCAACCGTAATCCATCTTTTAGTCCTGGGCCACGTATCTCCAAGAGGATAAACATATAATTCGTTTACTTCACAGCACATTATATCCTTAATGCTGCCGTCAACGTTGCTTCTGCATTGCGCTTTTTCGCTATCTTTAATTTGAGTGTCAGTGCAAATAACGCCACGGTCTATTCCATTACGAGGAACTGCAATATACTCGCAACTTGGTAGTGGACATGTTGTATGTCCCACTCTCCATTGCATGTCGCGAGGATCATAAATACTTCTTATTTTGTCAATATTAATATCTTTACCGCCGCAACATATTGCGGAATTAATTCTCCCATTAAATTCTTTACAAGAAATTGTTTTGTCTATGTCTTTCGAGGCACAATCTTGTTTGTCGATTTTGGCGCATAAAGGGGTCTCGAGAGGACAACTGGAATTATCATTGCTAACTGGTGTCCAATCCCATACTGTATCGGAATTATCTTTATAAACAGGACAACACTTCGCCGTTCCCCTTGTATCATCTGACTTTATACATGGTACTGTTTCAAATCTGGCGGCCTTGGAATTAAGACCAGAGCATCCACCGGTTTTAGGCAGTTCATCGTTGTATTTATATAGAGTATCACAATGCGACAAAAATGTTTTAATTCCAAAAAAATCAATCTCTTTTCTTATTGGCGTTCGTGTACATTGCGTAATAACCGAACCGTCTAATGTTAATAATGTTTTAATATTTTTTTCGGGACCTAATTTTACAATGGCGTTTCTAATTTTTTCAGCTAGAATATCTCCGTCTTGAATTTTTTGTAATACAGAGCAGCTCATTATATCAACATCGAGCTCCTCGCATTTACCGGATAAGCATTCTACACACGCTTTAATATAACCATAAATCGGCTCACAGGAGTCTGGGAATCCATGTTTTACGCCAAAAATTCTGAAACGCGATGCGCTACAATTATTACTTTCAAAAAAATCTGTTGTTTCAAAAACGGCTTGATCATAATTTTTTACATATATATATTCTATAAGATCGCATTTGGGATTTTCTGGATCTCTCCTTATCATATCAGCTACAACACCGGCAAAAGATGAACGACATACTTTTTTTCGTTCGTCCCAAAAACATCTGTCTCCGTTGGGGAGTAAATTTCCTTTGCAAAAATATTCATCTTTAAACGTATTACATAGTACTTCATCTAAATCTTTTGATTCCCCATTTTTAATATCACCGCCGTAAAGTCCAACGCAACAATTTCTTGCAGGTTCTCCGACGCATATTTCGTTTACTGTATCACAATACTGATTTTTAGGGCAATCATCATCAAGACAAGAAAGATATTGTCCACAGCCGTCATCAAGAAGCAAGCCACACTGTCCTTTTTTTGCGTAATCCTTGCAGGTTTTTGTAGGCACACATGACTTTTCGCATTTGTGGGTTTGCTGGTTGCACTTTTCGTTTGCTTTGCAATGTTTGTCGTTATAGCAACCTTGGCAAGCGCCATTCAAACATCCGTTATTGCATACGCAATCTTTTCTGCCCACATTACCGCTAAGATCGCCGAAAAAATATTCAGCCACTGTTTTGGAATCTATGCAACGATCAGTAAAAGGACCGTTTTTTCCTTTTGTTGTTGCTTTTACATAAAGGGGATCATAAGAATCCGCGTCGGGATCGCTTGCAGAGGAAAAATTTACAACTTTGCATTTTTTTGTATCAGGGTCGCAGGCTTGCTTTTCACCTTTGCACCTTCCAACAATTTTGTTGCCGCAACTATCAGGATCTCCGCACATCACGGTTGGGTCGCAATAATTAATTGGTTGGGGCTTGCAAGGTTTCGGATCAGGACCCTTTTTGCAATCAGCCGGGCAATTTGCTTCGTTTTCACCTCCGTTGCACGCGCCGTCGCCACAATAGGGCTGGCTGCCGCCGCAGTCTCCGCCAGCATAGCCAATATTGCAATAACCGCCGGCAGAACATTCCCAATAACCATGGCAATTACCTATTATGCAAGGATCTCCGCAGTTAATGGCGCTGGCTTGTTGTGTGGATAAAATAAAAACAAACGAGGCAAATAAAACCGTAAAAAAAGCAAACAATATTGTTTTTTTCATAAATTTACCTAAATTACTTATTTAAATTTGGCTGATTTTGTTCTTGAACAGCCGACACTTCCAGCGCGTTCCGACCGGCGCTCAAATTATCTATAATTTTTTGAATATCGGCTGCGTTATCCGGATTCAATTGCGCCAATTTTATAAACTGCTCAATTGCCTTGTTTTTGTCGCCAAGCTGGTCATAAGTTAGACCCAAAAAATACAACCCGTTTGAAAAATCTGGCTTTAATTCCAGCGCTTTTTCCAAATTTGTTCTTGCGGCTTGGAAATCTTTGTTTTGATAATAAACCACGCCCAGCTGGGTAAAAGAGTTCGGATTATTCGGATCTAATTTCAAGGCTTCATTATAAGAACTTATTGCCCATGTCTGCCAGTCTGTTATCAAACCGCTTAAATTTTGATAAACATATCCTCTTGCCAGCCAATTGCCGGCATTTTTTTTGTTCAAGTCTGTGGATATTTTTGCCGCATTCACGGAGTTTGCGGCAAGCGCATGGGCATTTTTTATTTTATCGTCTTGGGACATATTTTGATTTGAAGCAACTTCTTGGATTTTTAAAAGATAAACTTGCGACAGCTGGCTGAAATATAAATCAACGCCGGGATTTATTGAAGCCGCAATTTCCAAACTTTTTATTCCGCTGTCCAACTGGTTGTTTTTTAAAGCATTCAGGCCTTTGTAATAATTTATTTCAGCAACATAGCGGTTGGCGTTTAAAATTAAAAGCCCAAGCCCGAAAATAAAAATTAAAGTGAAAGAAAAAGTAACAGCCAAAGTGAGCATTGAGGAAGGTTTTAATTCATATTCTTTGCGTTTTTCAAAAATTAAATTTACTAAAATTGCCGCAATAAAGAAAAAAGTAAAATCCAAAACAAAGTTTGAATTATATAGAAAAAACGCAACGCTTTCTGAAACAAAACAAACAAACAACCCCAGTTCTAAAACAGCGTCTTTTGCAAAAATAAATTTTCCGCCATAAAAAACAACTGCAAAAATAAAAACCAGAAGCGCCAAAATTCCTAAAACGCCGGTTGTTGCCAGGTTTGTCAAAATTTTAGAATTTCCATTATTGAAGGCGACATTCCACAAAACGGTTTTGTTGAAATCTGCATTTTTAAATTTTGAAAAATCGTAAGAAAAGGTGCCGAGCCCTGATCCAAAAACAGGACTTTCTTTAATTGTTTTTACATCTATTTGAAAATTACCCTGTTGCGATAAAGAAACTTCATTTGCTTTTCCCGGCAAAAAATTTATTTGCAAGTTTAGTATTACAAAAAATAAGGACACTGCAAGAAAAAAAATCGGCAAGGCCATCCACCGGCCATCAAAAAGATTTCTTTTGAAAAATCCCAAAATAATTATTAAAGCAGAGCCCAAAACAGTTACCCACCAAACCGCGGGATAATTTATTAAAACTAAAATTATTGCCGAGCTAAAAATTAAAGCAAAAAACAATAATTTCCACCATTTTTTCGCGCTAATTAGCAAAATAATTATCAAAGGGAGCAAGATTGCCGTAAAAACTCCCAGTGAACCAACGCTTCCTTGCGTATTAAAACCGACAACTTTAAAAATTTGAAAAATTCCAAAAATTTCGGCAATTAATGCCGAAAATGAAAAAACATAAAGAGAAACAGTAATTTCTTTTTTTGAAAAAACATTGCTTGCAATAAAATAAAGCGCAAAAAATCCTATTATTGAAACAAAAGATTCTGCGGTAATGCGGGGCCAGCCCCAAAAACTTCCGAATTTATCAGCAGAAAAAATTGTTGAAAACAAATATGCTAAAAATAAAATTACGGCAAATATGCCGGCTTTGTTTAGATTTAACTTAAACGTTCCGGAAATTAAAACTTTCAGCATCCATGAAAAAAGAGAAACAAAAATCAGCAAAACCAATAATGCCTGCTTGTTAAAATCCAAAATTTCCGAAGTCCACGGCAGAAACAAAATTGGCGTAAAAAACACCAAAACATAAATGCTGTATTTTGTGATAAAATCGCAAATTTTCATAACTTGATATTAATATATTTTATCACAAAAAAATCTTGTCAACAACTGTGAAGAAATAACGTTTTATGCTTTAATAACTTAATGGATAACAGCAAGCTGGAAATAAGCATAATACTTCCTTGCCAAAATGAGGCAGAGGCTTTGCTTTTTTGTTTAGGGCAAATTAAAAAAACAATAAAACAAAATAATTTATCGGCTGAAGTAATTGTTTCAGATTCCTCAACAGACGAAAGCCCGGAAATTGCGAAAAAAGAAAATGTAATTTTACTAAAACATAATAAAGATGGCTATGGTAACGCCTATTTAGAGGCTTTTAGAATTACCAAAGGAAAATATATTTTCATGGCAGACGCAGACGGAACTTATGATTTTGGAGAAATCCCAAATTTTTTAAAATATTTAAGGGCGGATTATGACTTTGTAATTGGCAATAGATTTGCAGGAAAAATGGAAAAAGGGGCTATGCCCTGCTTTCACAAGCTTGGCAATCCCCTGCTTTCGGGAATCTTAAGATTATTTTTTGGAACTTCAATAAAAGACAGCCACTGCGGAATGCGGGCGATCACAAAAAAATCTTTGCAAAAAATACATTTACAGACAACCGGAATGGAATTTGCTTCTGAAATGGTAATTAAATCCTTAAAAAATAATTTAAAAATTAAGGAACTTCCAATAAATTATTACAAAAGAAAAGGCAAATCAAAACTAAAAACTTTTTCGGACGCATGGAAGCATATGCGGTTTATGCTGCTTTACAGCCCGCTCTTCCTGTTTTTCATCCCGGGAATTTTTCTTGCATCGGCAGGGGCGGCATTTTATTTTTTAGCCCATCCGTTTTTTTCTTCCTTGCTTATAATTACCGGGTACCAGCTTATTATATTTTCCTTGTTTGCAAAAACCTACGCAATAATCCACTTGCAAGAAAAATCAGAATTTATGGATGGAGTTTACAAATATCTGACAATAGAAAGGGTGAGCACTTTAGGATTTTTAACTATTTTGCTGGGAGTCTTGTTTTATTTTTCTTCCCCGATAATTGCTTTAACCATGGCAATAATCGGCGTGCAGACAATATTTTCATCTTTTATGCTTTCAATTTTGGGAATAAAAAAATAATTATATGAAGGTTGCAATTTTTCATAATTATATGGATAATATTGGCGGAGCAGAACTGACAGATTTAATTATGGCAAGAGAGTTAAGCGCTGATATTTATACAACAAACATAAACAAGGAAAAAATTCAAAAAATGGGTTTTAAAACCGACAATATTTTTAGCATAGGAAAAATTCCCATAAATGCGCCATTCAAGCAAGAATTTGCTTACTGGAAATTTAGAAGCCTAAATTTAAGAAATAAGTATGATTTTTATATTATTGCCGGAGACTGGGCAATGTCCGGAGCAGTTCACAACAAACCTAATTTATGGTATGTTTATTCGCCCATCAGAGAACTTTACGATTTAAATAAATATATAAGAGAACAAATTGTGCCAAGCGTTTATTTGAAAAATTTCAATAAATATATTTTTGACGCTTGGGTTTTGTACAGAAAATTTTTAAACAAAAGAGATCTGCAATATGTGCAAAAAATTGCGTGCATTTCAGAAAATGTAAAAAACAGGGTAAAAAAATATTTAAACAGGAATTCGGAAGTTATTTATCCTCCAACGGAAATAAGAAATTATTATTACAAAAATCCTTCGACGGGCTCAGGAGGAGATTTTTGGCTTTCTGTAAACAGGTTAATCGGACACAAAAGAGTTGATATGCAGTTGAAAGCTTTTGCAAAAGTTCCTGAAGAAAAATTAATTATTGTGGGCAGTTATGAAAATTCAAAACACTTTAAGGCTTACGCAGAATATTGCCAAAAAATAAAACCAAAAAATGTTGACATTCTCTCATGGGTTTCAGAAAAAGAATTAATTGATTTGTACGCAAATTGCAAGGGGTTTTTAACAACTGCCATAGACGAAGATTATGGAATGACTCCAGTTGAGGCAATGGCATCGGGAAAACCGGTGATTACCCCAAGCGAAGGAGGATATAAAGAAACAATAATAAACGGAAAAACCGGAATTTTAATTGATAATATTGACGAAAACAAATTAGCCGAGGCAGTTAAAAAACTTGGCAGAGAAATTGAAAATAATCCCCTAAAATACAAAAACGACTGCCAAGAGCAAGCAAAAAAATTTGATACGAGTATTTTTATTGAAAAAATAAAAGAATCAATAAAAAAATTGTCCTAAAATCGTGTTTGTTGCGTTAATGGCATTCTTTATTTTAATTTTTAAAATTATATTTAAACTCTTTAAAAACGGCATGTTTTTAAGAGACATCCGCGGCAAATTATTGTAATAATTATCTTCGTACTCGCCCCAGATCCTTTTTCCGCAAAAGCAATTTTGAAATGTTTTAGTGTTTTCCGCCAAATAAAAATTGCCCAAATCTTCGTTTATGTATTTTACTTTTGCCATAGAAAATGCGCGGTAAACGAAATCCACATCAAGCGCATAATGCAGTTTTTCGTTGTAATATCCGGCTTTTTCATGCAAAGATTTATGGTAAAAATAACCAGAGGGATTAGGAGGAAAAACCTGCCCGCCAAAATGAATAATCATATCTTCATATCTTAGAGCTTTCGACGGCGCCCATTTCTCCTTCAAAAATGGCTCTTTATTTCCTATTTTCTGCCATATATTGCAATTTCCGTAAACAAACGAAGGCTCGGGTAAGCCCTCAAAAATATCTAAAACGCGGCCAAAAACATTTGGTTCATAAAAATCATCCGAGTTTAAAAAGCTGATAATTCCTCCGCGGGCCATTCTGATTCCTTTATTCATCGCATCTGACTGACCGCTATCTTTTTCCGAAATCCATTTAATATGCGGATATTGCAAGGCGTAACTTTTTATTATCTTTGCGGTCCCGTCTGTTGACCCGCCGTCAATAATTATGTGTTCTGCGCGCTCACAATTTTGCGAAATAACATTCTCAATGCATTTTTTTATAAACTCCGCCCTGTTATAAACCGGGGTTATTACAGAAAGACTGATTTTGGGTTTTTGTGATTCTTTTATATTTTTAACATATTCTAACTGCTTTATTTTGTTTTCAACTCCCCTTGTCCAATTTGCATGGTGGAGCAGTATATTCTTTGGAATTTCAAAATTCATGCCCGGTTCCCACAACCAATTTTTTTTCCCATAATCAACTCCGGGCGACCAAAAACATTCAGATAAAAATCCCCATTGGAGCTCTTTTTCGTTTTTTATCACATAATTTAGCGCCGCTTGGCAACCAATAAATTCGGGGTTTTGCTCCCTTATTTTTCTTACCTCTTCCCAAAGCTGTAATGTCCTGCTGTTGGCGCGCAGTATAAAAAATCCTGTGCATATTGACTCCGTTTCTAGAGGGTTAGAACGGTTTTTCTGAAATAAAATGTCCCTATCGCCCAATTCTTCAAGAAGCGTTTTTTCAGTTTCTCCAAAAAACTGGACATCAACATCAGAAAAAATAAAAATGTCATTCCAATTTTCTTTAATCGCTCCTATCAGCATATCTATTTTGCGATCTATGATTTTTTCCCAGCCATTTTCCAAAAACCTTGCCGAGGGACAATTCTGGCTAAAATCTTTTATTATCAATTCGTAATTATCCTTGATTGACGGCAAAAACCAATTATTTTTCAGGCCCTCGTGCGACGGAGTACAATAAGAATAAAGTTTTATTTTTTTAGGGCGCTCCCCTTCTTCCATCCTGTCAAAAAAATAATCTTTTATTTTTTTATGAAGCTCCTTTTTATCCGTAGCCCACACCCAAACTTTATTTTCATTCAATTTTATATCTTTATCAGGGTCAAAATCATACTCTTTTATTAAATTATCTATGCGTCCGTAGCGTCTGTCTGCATGATTTCCATGCCATAAATGAAAAATATTACCCTGAACAAAAAAGACGCTCCCTTTTACCATTCTTCGCGCCGACCACACCCATTTTCTCAAATCTTTTTCTAATGCCGCAGAGCAGCTGATCCAATTTTTTTTGGTTTCTATCCCATAAAAAGCGTATACCATCATATTGTCGGAGAACCCGAGAATATTTTTATCGTAAAAATTGAGTTCGTCAAAAACTTTTTTTCGCGCAGCCCATGCAAACCCCGGATGCCCGTATTCTAAATATTCTGGTATTTTTTTTCTGATCTCTGGATTTGAGATCACATAAGCCGACCCGCAAGATTTTTGATTTTCCTTATTGCCAAAAGGCAATGAACTAAAATCTTTTATAAATCCGCTTTCAGGAAGCCTTACGCAAAAAGAAAATGGCTGGATTATTACATATTTTTTAAGGAGCTGGGATGTTTCTTTTAGCCAATTATCATTCTCAAAAATAATATCGCAGTCTAACCATGCTATTTTGTCGCAATCTTTGGGCAAGCGCTCCAAGCCTATATTAAGCAGTCTTTCCTTTTGCCACAAAATGTCTCCGCCCCTTAACTGAACCAAAATATCTGCGTCTTCTTTTGAAACTTCAAAATTTTTGCCTCCAAAAGCCAATTCAACGCAAAGCAAATTTAATCCCTGCTTTTTGCTTGACTCCCTGAATCTTCTATAATTTTCTATTTTATTCTTATAACCTGTCGGGTTAAAAAAAACCGTTATTCCCCAAAAAGCGCCGGGCAATATTTCTTCAAATATAGGGGGTTTTCTTTGCCCAAACAATTCGCAATTTTTTTCTTTTTCTTTCTCTTTTGCAAAATTTTCCAATTCTTGCCTTATTAAATTTAATTTCCCTCTCAGCTCATCCATAAATATTTTTTGATAAGAAAATAACGGTCTTTTTCCCGACATAAGGAATTGTTTTTTTCAAGCGCCGCCATATTGCCGATAATATCGACTATTCTGTAATGTTTTATGGCGTCCCAGTAATGCGGCCTTTGAAAATCATGTATAAAAACAACCGCTTTGCTGTTTAAATAATCAAGCGCCTCAAGAAAGCATTCAAGCCGCGCCCGGCCGTCTATAAAAACAATATCAAACCTTTTTCCCAGCGATCCCAAAACGCCAGCAAATTTTATGTAATTCCTAAAGCTTGCGTTATCGCCCCGCTTTTCCGGCGGAAACCATTTTAAATCCTCTGTATCCGGAGGGGCGTAATAAATTCTAGTATTTTTTCCAATTTTATTTTTTACTCGCCTGTACCAACAAAAATCATGTTCTATGCTGTGATATTCTTTAGCATATTTTGCAAATTCCACTGTGCTCCAGCCCGAACCCCACTCAAGCGCGACAGAATTTTTATTTAGGTATGATTTCAAAAAATCGCTTTCTTCCTTTTTTATATCGGTTGGTAATTCTGCGCTGTCTGTTATTTTAAAATCAATTAGCATCATTTTTTATTTTTGAGATTTCTACTTTTAAAAAATTTGTCTGCTCCTTTTCGTACTCTAATGTCTGCTCTATCAAAACTGTTATTTTTTTCTGAAATTCCCAAATTTCTTTTTCCATGCTGGAAGATTCCTTAATAGCTGTTTCTATTTTTTCACAAGAGTCCGCTATTTCTTTTTCCATGCTGGAAGATTCCTTAATAGC
>MHPJ01000024.1:19635-32677 GCA_001822065.1 Candidatus Staskawiczbacteria bacterium RIFOXYB1_FULL_37_44
CTGGAAGATTCCTTAATAGCTGTTTCTATTTTTTCACAAGAGTCCGCTATTTCTTTTATTTTTCTAAACTCAACAAGAAATTTTTCAAAAAAATCTACTATTTCTTCGTAAATTATTTTATCATTTACAATTTTACTCTCAATAGCCCCCAATATCTCTGCCCTCGCTTTTTTCTCACCGATGATCGCCCTATCTATGTTATGCTGAATTTTAACATATGCCGTAAATACAACAAACATCGCTATATTTAAAAGCAGCACAAAAAAACTTACAAGTGGCTGAACTCTAAAAAAAATAAAATCGGCCGCAAAAAAAACACCTGCAAGCAAAGTTAAAATTATTATCAACAACTGTATACTTTTTTCTTTCTCCATTTTTAAAAATTTAATTCTATGATTTAATATACTTTTTTATTGTTTCGACAGATTCTCCATATGATAGCGCCTTGCCGTTTTCCAGCCACAAAACCTTATTACAATATTTTTCAATAATTTGCAAATCGTGCGAAGCTATAACCACAGTAGCTCCGCCTTTTATGAGTTCCTCCATTTTTTTTGAAGCCTTTTCTTCAAAATCAGCATCGCCTCCCGATCCAAAAACCTCGTCAATCAGCAATATTTCGGGATTTTTATGCTTTATGCAAAAAAAAGTTATAGAAAAATTAAGCCTTGAAACCATGCCGGTGGAAAACTGATAGACTTTAAAGTCAACAAAATCGCTTAATCCGGAGAAATCAACAATTTGGTTGAATTTCTGCTTTATTTCTTTTTGTTCAAGACCCATAATTGAACCTGCAAGATAGATATTTTCACGCATTGTAAGCTTTCTCTCCAGCCCCAATCCAAGCGAAGTAAGGTAAACAAAGGTGCCGTTTGTTTTCACGTAGCCTTCGCTCGCCTGGTATATTCCGGCAATTATTTTCAAAAGCGTGCTTTTTCCGGCTCCGTTTTTTCCTATAATGCCCACTACTTCTCCCGAGCGCGCTGAAAAAGAAACATCTTTAAGAGCTATTCTTTCGCGTCTTTCTTTCCTGCCGCTTAAAACTTCCAGCAATTTTGCAAGCACTCCTTCGTCTTTTCTGTAATCAATATTAAATTTTTTTGAAACATTTTTTGCCTCTATCCGCATAATGCTTGCTGTCATAATTTTTCTGCAAATTTATTTTTGTTTTTTTGGAAAATAAAAAGTCCGAGAAAAAATATAAAAACGCTTATCACAGCCACTAAAAACATCCCATGGAAAACCGGAAAAGTATTGTATATTATTATATCCCTTGAAATTGAAATATAGTGGTATAAGGGATTAAAAACGCTTAAATAAAAAAGCCATGTGTTTTTAGGAATTAAATAAAAAATAGGCGTTGCAAAAAACAAAAATCTCCCGGCAACCTGCCAGATATTATTTAGGTCAATAAGATAAACGCCCAAAACCGCCAGCGTGAAAGAAACGCCGAGCGCAAACAAAAAGAAAAAGAAAAAAATTATGGGATAAAAAAGCAGGAAAACAATACTCGCCTTGTAAAAAAACATAAAAATAATAAATATTATTATTTCAAAAATATGCGAAAACACAAACTGAAATGCGCTTGCCAAAACAAACGCTTCCGGACCGATTTTGATTGATTTTATAAATCCGGCATTTCTTCCAATGACGGTTGTTGCCGAGTTTGTTACAGAAAGAAAAAAATTAAATATTATTAGCCCCAAAAAAAGATACAAAGGGTATTTATCTATTGAATTGTTAGAGATAACTCCGCCTAAAAACAAAAGGATGATAAAAAACGAAAGAGGCTCAAGCAAGTACCAAAAAATGCCAAGGTAGCTACCCTCGTTCCGCAGCTTAAACTGGGTTTTTGCCAAGGAAAAGCTTAATTGCAAAATTTTTTTTATATTTTCAAACATTTTTATTATTTTTCTTGTCATTGCGAGGAGCGAAGCGACGCGGCAATCTAGAGTATGCGCACAAAAACTCTGGATCGCCACGCCCCGCCTCGGCGGGGCTCGCGATGACAGCACATATTATTTGCTAACTTTATACAAAACAAAGCCTTCTGAGCTTTTATTTATTTCTTGAAAATTTTGGCACGAAAAAGCCCTTGAATAAATATAGTCTATATTTTTTTCTTTTGCAATCCGGCCTTTTTTCTCGCATTCAAAATTTAAAAATTGGTTATACAAATCGGGATTGTCCGAACTCATTGTAATGGTTCCGCCTTTTGTAATAACCGGATAATTATTTGTTGCTGTTCCAATAACCGTTCCCTTCCACGGAGCGCTTAAGAACCTTTTTTGCTTAATATTTTTGAATAGCTCCAAATCCTCTTGCGTTAAATAATTATTGGCGGGTGGCATAGGAATTGAATTTGCCTTGATTATTGGATTTTTCAAAATTAATTTTTCCCAATTTTGGTTTTGCGTGTAAAACGGAATTGCCAGCACAAATAATAAAATGACAATTATTTGTAGTGTCATTGCGAGCCAAAACGAAACAATCTCGCTGCTGTCATTGCGAGGAGCCAGCAGGTCGAAGATCTTGTAAGGGCGACGCGGCAATCTATAACTCTGGATTGCCACGTCAGTCGCTTCGCTCCTTCCTCGCAATGACAAGAAAATAACTTTTTTTATCTCCTCCAATCCAAAAGCTGAAATTAAAACAACAATTATTGACGTGAAAAATACAACTCTTTCATACCCGATTATGATTCTAAGTGAAGAAAAAGAATAAAAAATCCAAAAAATTATTCCTAAAACAAGCTGGTAAAATAGCCACTTTTTATTTTTGAAAACAAAATATATCCCAATTGCGGAAAAAAATATTGCCGGCCATGGAATTATATTATAAAAATAAAACTGCGGAATAAAATTTCCGGTAAAAGATCTGTAAAAAATATAATTAAATATTTCCATAAAAACATGTTTAACCATGTTTAACCCCTCGGGTTAAACAGTAGGGGAAGGGTAAAAAAAATAATTAAAGGCGGATAAAACAGCGCGCCGAATAAAAATGATAACATTGTCATTTTAATGTTTTTTTCCGCAAAAAAACAGCCTCCGATTAAAAATAAAATGATTCCCATTGTAAACGGCAATAAATTCCAAATTCCGGGCAAATTAGACGAAGAAGCGATATAAAGAATAGACAAAGATGCCGCGGCAGAAGAAAATTTTGAAACATTGTTTATCCGTAACAGCAAATATGCCAAAACTATAATTAAAGCATTAAAAAATATAGAAAGAACAGCATATTGAGTCAGCGGGTCAAGCTTAAAAAGCAGCATAATTTCCGCAATAAAAGAATGAAAAAATATTTCTAAGTTTGGAAAAAAGCTATTGTCAAAAGGATTTTTCAATGGCAGGGAATGGCTGTTGATTGATTCTTTTACAAGTGAAACCGCGTACCATTCATCGGAAAAATACGGATAAACATATTGCATATTTTTTGCCTGGCGGTACTGGAAAAGCCGGTCGTTTACCATGCCATATTCTCCGCTATAATTATAATGGACTTGATATAAGGTCAAAACAGAAATAATTGCCACAGCAAAAAAAACCCAGTCTGCTTTCAACCTCTGGGGTTTTAACGTTAACCCTAACGTTAACCCCAGAGGTTTCGGGTGAGGTTTCGGGTGACTCTGGATTGCCGCGTCGGCTTGCGAGCCTCCTCGCAATGACACGTAAAGCAACGCTAAAATAAAAAATAAATTTGCCGGTAAAACAACCCAAAAATAAAATATGCCAAAAAACTGCGTGAAAATCGCCAAAAGAATTTGAAATATAATAAAATATAATAAGAAATAAGCAAATTTAATCATATTAATACATTCTATCTTGAATTTTGCTGTAAATCAAAAAGCGCTTTAAAAACCAGCGCCTTTTAATGGGATATTTTTTTAACTAATGCGTCCAATAAATTTTTTACAGATTCCTGCGCCTGATCTTGCGTGGAGCTTTCGGTAAATTTTTCCCACAAACCTAAAATGACAGAGTCGTTTAATGCCCTGACATCATTTTCAAGCTTTAGCCTGTCTTCAAAGGAAACTTCGGTTTTAGCTTTTAAAACTTTTTCAATAAAAAGATTGGAAAAATTTATTACTTTTACATTCAGCTGCTGTTTGCCAAGCTCGGATTGCATTTTTTTGTTTTCGGACTTTTCAAAAAAATATCCGGCTCCAAAAACAAGGGACACTGCCAAAAGAATAAATATTATCACAATTATTACTGCTTTTTTCCTGTCTATTGTCATGGCCAATAAAGTTTTTTCTTTGCTTAATGGTATTATATTGCCTAAATACATAACGAAATTTTAAAATTTTTATAATTTTTAATTTTTAAATAATAATCTAATTTTTAAAAATTCTAGCATTAAAAAATTATTTTAAAAATTGAAAAATTGGAAAAATTAAACATTAGCTGCAGCGGGCTGCCTTTCTCGCCTTTTGTCTTTGTAAAAATTATACGCCAGCATAAGTATAACTATAATCAGCAAAAATGTTTTCCAGTCAAGGATATTTAAAAACCAAAATGTGGTTTTTAGCTGGACATTTATGTGAATTCCGCTTCCTTCGGTAACTTGGAAAGGCTTTCCGTCATAACTTAAATAGCCCGGGGCTTCGACCTTTAAATAATAATAGCCCTCGGGCACTAAAAATGAATACGTTCCCCTGACGTCTGTTGTTTGCGGATTTTCTTGCTGGAAATTTTTAGCCGGCCATAATTCGTATTGTTTTGTGCTGGGATTCAGCCAGTAAAGCGAAGCGACTGCCCCGACAATTCTGGTTTCTTTGTCGCCGCTTTTTTCATAAATATATCCTTCCGGGTCAACTACGGTAATTAATTTTATTTCTTTAGAATATATTTTTTCGTCTTTGTACTCTATAACAGTGATAATTTCATATTCACCATCAACAACCGGAGTTTGCACGGTTGCGGTATACACTCCGCTTCCCGAATCAACATAATCAAATTCTGCCATCACTAATCTGGTTTCAACGCCTCCCGCAGTGTCATTGCGAGCGAGCCCATCGGGCGAGCGTGGCAATCCAGAGTCTGTAGCAGGAACACTGTTAGTGCTTTCAATCTGGATCGCCATGTCGGCTTGTGAGCCTCCTCGCGATGACAGAGTGGCACCATCTACAACAATAGGCGCAGAAAGCGCGGCTGGCTGGAGAATTTCTGGGTTTGAAAAAATAGACGACAAAGTTAAATCTCCCAGTTTGACATTTGAAGCTGTCTGGTCGGATGTTTTAATTTGCGAAGGATGTTTTGATTTAAAAACAATATATCCGCGCACTCTTTTTACAGGAGCATCAGGTTTTACAACCAATTGCAAAGGATTGTTAACTAAAGTTTGAATTCTCTGCTCGGTTTGGCCTTTGTTATTTACAGACAAGGCAACATTAAAATCTACCAAGCCGCCGGCCGCTTTTGAAAAAACAACTCCCAAAGGAATTTTGCTTTTTGCAACAGATGACAGTTGCGCAATTGGCACTCCTTTTACCAAAGCAAGCTTGCCTGGCGTTACATTTGTTGGCGCCAACCCCAAAGTTTCTGTAAGCCCGGGCAAACTTAGTTTAGAATTTTTTAATTTCTGCAAATCTGTAACTTTGGTAATGCCAACTTCTTGAAAAGTTTCTCCAACTTTGGGAAATTTTTGCGCTAAAAGCGCTACTTCGTTTGGCAAAGGAGCCAAGGCAAAACGCGTAATTGGCTTTTCCGGTAAAAGGAGCCATTTTCCGCCAAGAGACAACTGCGCTATTTTTGGAATTTTTATCACAACAGGTTTGGGAGCTGGCTTTTGGGCAGGCTGTAAAAATTTTGGAATAAAAGGTTTTATGCCTTCCTCCAATTGCCGTAAAATTGATTCTAAGGGCGGAGCCAGTTTAAAAGTTGGATTTTCTTCTGGTAAAACAGAAACAGGCTTTTCTGGTAAAACCACCAAAAAATCTGCCATTGCCGGTTTGCCAATATTTCCCGCCAAGTCTTTTGCAGTAAATTCCAAATGATATGAGTGTTCCTGTAATTTGCCCAAAGTTACATACCAGTTGCCTTGCGCATCTGCCAAAAAAGAGCCGTACTCCTCTCCAAATAAAACCGTAATTTCTGCTTTTGGCTCGGTTGTCCCGGCAACTAAAATTTCTTCGTCTGTTGTGTATTTGTCTTTAATGTAAATTATTTTTATTTCCGGAGCAGTTATGTCTTGAACAGGGCCAGGGCCTCCCGCAGCCGGAGTTTCGGCTGTTCGCGAGCTGGCAGGCCTCCAGTCTGTTGAAACATTGCAGTTTGAGCAGGAAAAATAAATAGTTACGCTGTTGTCGCCGGTTGCAGTTCCCGCAAAAGCGCCCGAAGAATTTATTGTAACTCCAGAAAAATTTATCCAGCCCGTTCCCTCGGCCCAGGCATAACCAGAAAGCGTTCCTTCGGCATTGTTTAGTACCCCGCTGTTTGTTGGGTTTAAATTTATTCTGCCCGTATTCTCATTCCACGCGTAGCCCGTTACAACAGAATCTGTAATATGAATGTTTCCGTTTGTAGTGCCAAAATTCACCCAGCCAATTTGGTCAGACCAGGCCGATCCCGTAACTGTGCCATCTGTAGTGGAAGCAAAAACCGGCGCCGCTATAAGGCTGGCAAAAATTAAAAGTGATAATAGTTTTATAAAACGTAACATTCGGCTTTAAAAATTAGAATAATTTTTTATCGCAATTTCAGCCCTCCTCCAAATTTAATATTCCCGCTGACTTTCAAACATTTTAATCATTTCATCAATTTTTTACCTTCTGGGTTTTTTAAATAATTGTTTTTAGAAACTATTGATTTTCCCAATCGTTTCTCTAATTTTTTACGGGCGCCGCCGGCAATATCTCCGCCCGTTACAGCGTCACTTTTTAGTTTTGACATACCTTTTGAATCTTCTGTTCTGTGAATTTCGGTGGTTGACCTTTCTCCCAGCATCACAAAAATTAGTTCCAAATCGTCCATATGATCTCTTAAATTTTCGCGTCTTAGGTTCTTATGTTTTCTGTATTCGCTGGGAGTCATTCCAAAAGTGGCTTTTGAAATTTCTGCTGTTAAAATTTCATAATTTTTTTGGTTTTCAGCTCCCCTATTTTTCCATTCATCGGTTAGTTCCTCACGGATAAAAATTCCACGCATTCGTTTTTCAATCCAGTCGTCTGAATACCCTTTTAATTTGTAGATCATTCTGGTTCGCTTGGTTGCAAGTTCCGGGTTTTCTATTTCTTGAACTCTCTCATAGCCTACTTTCGCCAGCCAACGCTTAAATGGCTCGGCTTTGGGAGATGGAATAGACTGAACTAAACGAAAAATTCCTTCCGTATTCCAGCAATACATTTTTTGCTTGCCTCCGGCTGTTTCCATCTCAAGCATAAGGGGTGGTACAAATTGTACCCCTCCTTTGTCTGTAAGTTTTGCCAATTCTTCATCTCTTTCTTTCAATCTCTTAAAATACTGCGCCGGATCGTTTGACCCTGTTAAAGATTCAATAACATCGTTTATCACAAACCACCACTCATTTTGGTGAATAGTTTTTCGTATTTTCTTGCCTTTGAATAAGGCAATTTTTGTTGTTTCGACTTTCTCCTCCATAATTTTATTTGTATTGTAAACTCTGGATTGCCACGCCCCTCGCTGTTGCTCGGGGCTCGCAATGACACCTAAATTACTATCGCAGCTTCAGCCCTCCTCCAAATTTAATATTCCCGCTGGCTTTCAAACTTGAAGCTGATCCTGTGCCGCTTATTGTAAATGTTCCAAAACGCGGGTTGCTGGTTGCTAAAAAACTGTGGCTGTCAAAAATATATCCAAAATAACTTTTTGTCGTTCCCGCTCCGTCGCCGGTTAAAATTGTATAGTTGCAGGTTGGGTTGCTGGCAGAAGCTGTAGAATGGCACCACTCGCCTTTTGTTCCGCAGGCTGAACCTGTAAAATCATTTCCCTTGCAAACATATAAAGTTACTGTGTCTGCAGAGCCGTCTGTGTCTGTATCTGAAGCAGTTGAAGTAAATGTTTGCTGGGCTCCCACTGCAATTGGGTCTGTGCCGTCGGCAATTGCTGTAAAGCCGGGCGCATGGTTTACCGCAAATGGACTGCCGCTATCTCCAGTTCCCTGCGAGCTTGCCGAACAAGTAGAAGCCGCGTTATAATCGCACACAAAAGCATACCACGCATTAGACTCTGCGCTGGCTGAAGATGTTGTATATGTAACGCTTGCTTGCGCGCCCGAAACAGTTGAAGTTGAAACCGCCCATGTTTGGCTTGTGGCGCAAGTTGGCGCGGCATTATTGTTTGGAGTAATTGCGTCTGTTTTGCAGACCGCCAAATAATAATTGTCTGCGTCTGCGTCTGTGGCAGTTGCTGTAAAAGTTACTCGGACTCCCGCGTTTGTTGGGGTGGTTGAAGAACTGCTGCCATCGCTTGGGCCTGCCGTAAAACCCGGCGCAGTGTTCGGCGCCCCAAATATCCAATTTCCATTATTCCCATTGTCAGTTGAATTAGCTCCTGCGTACCAAACATTAGCTTGTGTGGGTTGCGAATAAGTAAGGCTTAAATAGTCTGTTGATATTTGCCCTGAAACTGTTGTCAGTGTGTGAGCCGCCGCTGTGGCAGACTTCCAAATTGCCAAATGCCCTGCTGTTCCTGTAGAAACCATATTCGCCAGAGTTATGGTCTTACCTGCTGTAATATTTGTTGTCGTATCCCCTGCCACGGTTACCGTGCTGTAAGTGGCGTCTTGCGTAATGTTTAGCGTTCCTGCGGAGTTAGTCAGAGTTCCTGTCATAGTGTTCACGCCAGACAGGGTGAGGGCAGAGGTTGCGGAGTTCTGTATCACGCCCGTGACGTTGGTGCCGATGACGCCGAAGAGAAATCCATAACCCGAACCTGAGCCAGAATTAGTGATTGTGCCAATGTTGTTTACAGAGCCTACGGAAAAACCAGCAGCAACAGAACCATTGTTATTTATTATAATATTGCCAGATCCCGTAACTCCGCCAGTAAGTGCAAGTTGCCCATCCGCTGCAATAATTGTAAAATTGTTGTTTAGAGTAACTGCTCCGCTAAAATACGGATTGCCCCCAAGACTATTAATAGATAATGTTCCACTACTGCCAGAGGCTACAGAAATTGGATTAGTAATAGTAGCTGAAATATTAGATCTCAACGTCGCATTCGCACTTCCGCTTGAATCACCCAACGTAATTGTCCCAGTTCCTGCTGCATTTACATTGATTTCTATCGTCCCCGCTTTAATTGTCAGCCCGCCTGTAAAGGTGTTTGCTCCAGAAAGGGTAAGCTGTCCCGCACCAGATTGAGCTAAACTCCTCGCTCCTCCGCTTTCTGAAATAATTCCAGAAATGGTGAGAATTTTAGTTGTAGCCACGCTAATTGTGGCGTTGCCGTATAGAGTTACGGCTCCAGCTAGAGCGGTGTTAGATAAGTTTTCTGTTAAAAGTCCTGTTCCCAGTTTAAGCGTAGAACCTGCCGTTGAGTTAAATGCTCCTGTAAATGTCATTGCTACATTGTTGGTGTAGGCGTCCAAAGTTCCCGATGCTAAAGATACAGTTGAAGTTGCTGTAAAAGCATCTGCCAGTTGGATAGTTGCTCCGTAAGCATTAAAGGTTGCTCCGTAAAATGTCTTAGCATTATTAGTTAAGGTAAGTGTGCCTGTGCGGGCTTGGCTTTCCATTGTCCAAGTGTAGTTTCCAGAAAATGTTCCTGCGTTAGAAAGGTTTACACTTCCGTAAGAAGTAACTGCGTTTGAAAGTGTAATTGGCGTAGCTGCATTGGTTGAAATATCTTTGCCAAGACGGGCTTGGTTTACTGTTACTGTGCCTGTGCCGGTTAAAGCAACGGTGTCTTGTGGAAGCGGAACGCGGCTTACAGTGCCTCCTGTCCAGTTGGCTTTGGTTGCCCAGCTTCCCGCAGAACCTCCCCAAGTTTCTGTGTCTGCTGCGGTAAAAGTAATGTTTGAGTTGCCTCCTGCGTCTCCACTGCCTCCGGTAATGGCAGACAAATTAGCAGATGCGTTAAATGCAATATCTCTAAAATCTGCATATTGAGTTACCAAATTTGTTCCAACGCTTATGGCGTCTGTAAAGGTTATGGTAGAGGCTGTGCCTATTGAGGTGGTGCTAACCAATAATCTGTAATTTTGTGTTGTTTGATTGCCTCCGTTGCCAGACAGAGTAAGAGTTCCGCCAGTTGCTATGGTTAAATTCCCAGAAAATTGTATTCCGTCTGTGCCGACTGCTGTTCCGGTACGGTTAAGATTATAAAATGTTAATCCTCCGCCATTAAAATTACTAGTAGTTCCATTTCCTGCGGCAGTCAAATTTATCGTAGAAGTTCCACAATTAAAGGTAAAATTACTGCCATCGTTAAACCAATATCCATAAGTAGTAGGTTCGCCTGAAATAGTAATAGTAGAAGAACCCGCATTAAGTGTTTTTGAACCGCTGCCATGTATAACTAAATCTGCCATATTAATATTATGATTGTTTGTTGTCCAAGTTGCACCGCTATAAAGAATAAGATTGCCACTTGTTGTAAGGTCATCCTGTTGACTAATTGTAATTTGTCCTGAAACATTATAATTTACATATACTCTTGCCATTGATTTTCCGCCAGTATAAAAATTTACAGTTGTTCCAGTATCGCCAGATACAACCGTATCAATAAACACAGGCCCAATCCAAGTATAGCCTCCTGCAAATCTCACATTAACTGTGCTTCCGTTGGCTGGTCTGATATTTAAAGCATTGTAATTACCAGACAGCGTGCCGGTGTAGCCGTCCAAATCAAACGAATTTAGATAAGCAGTATTCACATTTACTGCCAAATTCCCCGAAGTCGCGGTGGCTAAAACATTGTCGCCGGTTTGGGGATAAGTGCTGTTGCAACCTGTCCAGCTGGCAGCGCTGTTCCAATTTCCGCCGGCGTCACTAATTGTGCAGTCGTAAGCCGAAGCAAGCCCCGGCAAAACAAAAAACCCAATAAGTGTCATTGCGAGGAAGCTGAGCTTACCGAAGCTGACGCGGCAATCCAGAGTGAAAGCACAAATCATGGATTGCCACGCCCCTCGCTGCTGCTCGGGGCTCGCAATGACAGAATTGGTTGTTTTTTTGTTGACTCTTGACATAGGGTTATAGTTTGATATACTTAATTTAATAACAGTACCCCGAGGTAAAAACTCGGGGCTTTTTTTGTCTAAAAATCTACTCTAAAATTATTTCACTTTTAATATCTTCTAAAAATACATGCCAGCACTGCCTTATTTCCCAGCCCATATTTTTTTGATAAGCCATAAAAATAATATTCTTCTTTTTTTCCATGGTAACATATTTTTTAAGTTCTATAAAATCGCTATCGCCACTGACCACAATTATAACATCAAGATCGTCAACAGTTCTCACGACATCTAAAACAATTTCAATATCCATATTTCCTTTTTTGATTACTCCGCCCGCCACCAAAATATATTTTAATTCCTTACTCTTAACACTAACAATATTTTTTATTTTTTCTAAAAACTTTTGACTGCCATGAAAAACAATGTCATTTTTTACGGGCATAGCCAAATAATAATTTATAAATTTTAGATCGCAATAACTGCCAATAAATTTTCTAAATTTTTCTAAATCAATCTGCCAACCATATTTTTGGCGACCATGAAATAAATTTGCCCCGTCGCAAAAAATTCCTACTTTTTTTCCTTTTAATTTTTCTAAAATTTTATAATATTTTTCTTTGTTTTCCATTTTCACTAAGTAATGCGGTTGCCAGCCAGCGTGTAGCCTGAACCGTTAAATGTTATTGAATTAAACGAAGTGTCAGCGGCAAAGTCATTGCTGTTAGATTTGTTGGAAGCTGAAGCTGGAAACACCAAATCATCCCCTGCCTGCGGCAGAGTATCCCAATTTGCCGCTACGTTCCATAAATTACTTGATGACCCGTCCCACGTGCAAACAGTTGCAGAAGCAAACCCCGGCAAAACAAAAAACCCAATAAGTGTCATTGCGAGGAAGCTGAGCTTACCGAAGCTGACGCGGCAATCCAGAGTGAAAGCACAAATCATGGATTGCCACGCCCCTCGCTGCTGCTCGGGGCTCGCAATGACAGAATTGGTTGTTTTTTTGTTGACTCTTGACATAGGGTTATGATTTGATATAATTAACGCAGGATCACTTGGATGGACGCTTGCGCCGGTTCAGGTGATTTTTTTTATATTTTTTCTTTTTATTTCTGGCCAGCTAACCACCTTTTCAATAACTATATTTTCTTTAATTAGGTCGTAAAACTGCGTATCTTTTCCGCGATATTTCCAGAGAATAGCTCCAGCTGCCATATCGGCCGTATTCACTAAAAAATTCTTTTGGCTATCAACATCTTTAATTGAATATTTTAAATTTTCTTTAATTTCCATCGTAACTAATCTATTAAATTCGCTCTGGTCAATTTTTCTATGAAAATGTCTGTCAATAATAAAATCTATATTTCCATTTTTATACCACTTAATTATATCACTAATTAAATCTCTAACCAACATTGAAAAATTTTCAGGGTTATCGGTAATTTTTCTGTTTTTCTTATCAATTATTATTGCAAATATTTTAAAATTAACTGATGCTATCCCTGACAAAAATTGGCGCTTAGTATTTTGTCCTGCATGATAAAATTTTATTTCTTTTATATTTACTTTTCTTTGTTTTCCATTTTCGCTAAATAATACTGTTGCCATCTATGTTGCCATTGGCAAACCCCGGCAAAACAAAAAACCCCGCAAAAATTACGGCATTTATCGTAAAAAAGATTAATGATGACTTTTTTAACATTTTATTTAGACAAACTAAATTCTATCAATGCTTTTTTTATAACTTCATCGCTTGTATTATTACCATTTTTCCAAACAACTTCTTCTTTATAACTTATATCATTGGCAGGTACCCCGAAAATTGGACACTTAGTATGTTCTCGTTGTATCCTGAATAAAAACAAAACTTATGCCAAGAGGATATCCGTCGTTAACT
>MHPJ01000025.1 GCA_001822065.1 Candidatus Staskawiczbacteria bacterium RIFOXYB1_FULL_37_44
AATTGTTAATTATCTTTAAAACTACCACGAATTTCGGTGTCTTTTTATATGATTTAACCAGTGTTGCTATGGTGTCATTTTAGATGATTTGATGCGGATAGCTTGATTTGTTTTCTAAAAGAGCTATAATATTTTTATAGCTCTTTTGTTTTGCAATAATAACAGAAAGGAGGCAACTCGTTCCGGTTTAGCCCGGACAGAGAAGAGGCATTCTCTGTTTTCGGCAGTATCGTGGTTCAAACAGGAAGGAATCTCGTTTATGTCCAGCAAAGTCGTATCTGCCTTCGTCATCAAGATCAGCGACCTTTCCCAGAGCCAAAAGCGCATGCTTTTTAACGGCGCGCCTCATTACAATAACATTGGCGCTTTGCGCGGTTTCTGTAATGGGCTTAATAAAGCGGGCGGCCCTGATGTTGACGAGGAGACAGCTCGTCGTTTGCTGAGGAAAGTTCAGAAGAGAAGGAATAGGATAATAGCTAATGGGGGCGTTGAATCTGTCGGTGTGAATCGAAGGTCGCGCTGCCGGCATCCATCTTTCTGTCGGCATTAGCCTTCGCCATCTTATAGGGTTCGTAGCAATTGTTGCGAACCCTTGTTTTTTTGAAAAAAGTATGCTAAAATAACAATATAATTTTAAATTTTAATGGCACAACTTAATTTGCAAAACGAAGAAGAACAGCAACAGCCAAGTTTTAAGGAAAATTTGACCCAAAAATATATTCCTTTTGTCTGGGAGCTTATAAAAATAGCTTTAATCGCATTGGTGATTGTTTTACCAATACGTTATTTCTTATTTCAGCCGTTTATTGTCAGCGGAGATTCAATGGCGCCAAATTTTCACTCGGGAGATTATTTAATAATAGACGAAATTTCTTACAGATTTAACGGGCCAGAAAGAGGCGACGTGGTTGTTTTTAGCGCGAGTTTTATACCTGGATATTCAGGCCAGAGGTTTATAAAAAGGGTTATAGGCATCCCAGGCGAAACAATTGACGTAACAAACGGCAAAGTGGAAATAATTAAAAACGGCAAAACAACCATTTTGGACGAAAAATATTTGCCAGCCGATTTAAAAACATACGGAGACAAGAATATTACATTAAAAACCGGAGAATATTTTGTTTTGGGAGATAATAGGCTATATTCTTACGATTCAAGGTTTTGGGGAGTTGTGTCCCAAAAGTATATAATTGGCAAAGCGTTTTTAAGGATTTTTCCGGCGTCAGCTTTGTCTGGAATTTCACGCCCAAGCTACTAAAATATGTCAAAATTAAAATATCAAACTTTAACTGGAATGCACGATGTTTTGCCCGAAGACCAGGTGTATTTTAAGCGTATACAAAAAGCGGTTGAAAGCGTGTCTAATTATTATAGTTTTGAAAAAATTGAAACGCCCATTTTAGAAATAGCTGAAGTTTTCCAAAAAGCAGTTGGCGATGACACAGACATTGTTGGCAAAGAAATGTACACTTTCCGCACAAAGGGAGGCGATATAGTTTCTTTAAGGCCGGAAGGAACAGCCGCCGTAATGAGAAGCTACTTAGAGCATGGAATGCACAATTTGCCCCAGCCTGTAAAACTTTGGTACATTGGTCCGTTTTTCAGGTATGAAAGGCCGCAAGCAGGAAGATTCCGCCAGTTCCATCAGTTTGGTTTTGAAGCAATTGGCGAACAAAACCCATCAATAGACAGCCAAATTATCCAAATGAGTTATGGAGTTTTGAAAGAATTGGGATTTAAAAATTTAACAATTGAAGTAAATTCAATTGGAGATTCAGAATGCAGGCCGTATTTTAAGAAAATTTTAGCAAGCTACTTTAAATCAAGAAAATCCTCTTTGTGCCAAGACTGCCAGCGCAGATTAAAAGAAAACCCTTTAAGGATTTTAGACTGTAAAGAAGAAAAATGCCAAACAGTAAAAGCCGGCGCTCCGCAAATAATCGACCACCTTTGTGAAAATTGCCACTCGCACTTTAAACAAGTTTTAGAATTTTTAGACGAGTTGCAGTTGCCGTATGTTTTAAATCCTTATTTGGTGCGCGGGCTTGATTATTATACAAAAACAGTTTTTGAAATTATTTCCGTTCAAGGCGGACCAGCCTCGGGCGGGGAAACCGCTGAAAACTCACAGTCTGTGGGAACCCTAATTGGAGGTGGCAGATATGATAATTTGGCAAAAACGCTTGGAGGAAGAGATACAGCCGGTTGCGGATCAGCAGCAGGAATTGAAAGAATTGCCAACCTAATGAAAGCTCGTGAAATGAAAACAGGACCCAAGCAAGAAGACGCAAAAATATTTTTAGCGCAATTGGGACAGCTGGCAAAGAGAAAAAGTATGAAGCTGTTTGAAGAATTTAGAGAAGCCAAAATTCCTGTGGCCGAATCATTTTCAAAGGATTCTTTAAAAACCCAATTGAGAAACGCAAATAAATTAGGAATAAAATGGGTTTTAATTTTTGGGCAAAAAGAAGCATTAGAAGATTTTATTACTTTAAGGGATATGGATACAGGAACCCAAAAAGAGATAAAACTTGACAAGGTCGTAGCAGAAATGAAAGCTAAAATAAAAAAATAATTTAAAATAGTTTAATGTCATTGCGAGGAGCCCGCAGGTCGAAGATCCTGTAAGGGCGACGTGGCAATCTATAACTCTGGATTGCTTCATTAGTCGCTTTGCTCCTTCTTCGCAATGACACTACGGATATGTTAAAAGTAACAAAAAAAGAAAGGGAAACTTCGCAAAGCTTGGTTCACCGCTTTACAAAAACTGTGAGGCAGTCGGGCGTTTTGTTGCAGGTTAGGAAAGGGCAGTTTCATAAAAGAGCAAAATCTGCTTTGGCCAAAAAAAGATCTGCTTTAAGAAGAGTGGAAAGAAGAACTGAGAAAATCAAAGCAGAAAAATTAGCAAAACCCAAGTAAATTTTTTCGTCATTGCGAGGAGCCTTCAGGTCGAAGATCCTGTAAGGGCGACGTGGCAATCTATAACTCTGGATTGCTTCGTCACTTCGTTCCTCGCAATGACAAGCGACATGCTAAAACAATCTATCCAAGCTGATACCACCGAGGCGATGAAAAACAAAGATAATTTTGTGGTAGGTGTTTTACGTATGCTTTCGGCTGCTGTTTTGTTAAAAGAAAAAGACAAGCGCTATAAATTAAAGCTGGAAAAAGATGCCGAATTAACTGACGAAGAGGTCATAGAAGTTGTAACCTCGGAAATTAAAAAAAGAAAAGACGCAATTGTTTTGTATAAGCAGGGCAACAGGCCGGAATTGGTTGAAAAAGAGCAAAAGGAAATGGAAGTTTTAAAAAAATATCTGCCAGAGCAATTATCAAAGGAAGAATTAGAAAAATTAGTCCGAGAATCAATCGCAAAAATAAAAGGTGAAATGAAAGACCCTTCGACAAGCTCAGGGCAAGTTATGGGAAAGGTAATGGCGGATTTGAACCCAAAAATAAAAGGTAAAGCCGACGGCGGCCAAGTTAGCAGAATTGTAAAAGAATTATTAATAAAATAAAATTATGACAACATGGTTAAACGTAAAAAGATTGGGAAGAAGGCTTAAGAAAAAAAGCGGAACAAAAGTAAAAAAAAGAAACAGGGGTGCTCAAGTTACAAATCAAAACAGAGCATAAAAAACGCCCGGCTTAAAGCTGGGCGTTTTGCTGTTGCGGTTTGTCCTGCCGCAAATGGAGTTTTCTTTTTTTGAGCGCTGCTTTTATTTTATCTACAGCGCTTTGACCAATTCGTTTTATTCCCGGAACGGTTATCAGCTCTTTTTCACTGTATTCAATTAAGTCGCCAATAGCATTTATGTCAATTCTGTTGGCGCCCAAGGCGCTTTTTATCATGGTTGGCAAATCTAGCCTGCTGATTGGCAGATTGAGGATTTTCTTCTTTTTTTCAGTAAGACCGTCATCATAGTCACTGTTACTAAAAGAGATAGTTTTGGAACTTACACTCCATGTTGCGGTTGAGTGATCTTCGCAAAGGCGGCCATAACTTTTTACATCTTCTCCGCATATTTCGCAACGCATCTTAGCCTCCCATTGTGATTTTTTGTGAATGTTCAATTGCTTGTCTTTAAATTTTTATACAAAATTATTAATAGCAAGTCAAGTTTTTTTAAAGCGCCAAATATTTTAAAAATAGTTTTTGGCGTTTGACTACATCATTTGCGGGCATTTTCTCCAATTCATCCAAAGATTTTTTTGACAGTTTTTTAAAATCTGCGTCAATTTCCAGCGCGCGCGGATTTACGCAAAAAGCCAGATTATTTATTCCCATAAGTTTTAGCCCGTCAAGCGATCTTAAACGTGAGAGAGCAACATAGCCCATTCCTTCCAAAAAACATTTAGACAAATCAATTTCCGCAGAATCAAGGTTCATTCCCTGGGATTTATGCACAGTAATTGCCCAGGCTAAACGCAAAGGCATTTGCGAAATTCCAGCCAAAACAGAGTTTTCATCTTCAACAACCCAATCAGCGTACTTTACGGTAATTTTTTTTCCGTTTTCTGCGCGAACAATTGGCAAATTTCCCGGCCCAAAGCCGATTATTTTTCCTTGCGTGCCGTTTACATATCCTGCCTCAAAATTATTTTTAATAAACATTACATGGGCTCCTATTTTTAAAATCAGTTTTTCAGGAGCCAAACAGCTTTTTTTTAAAATTTCAGCCACCAATGGGTTCCCCCGCAAATTCATTTGATAAAAATATTCTTTGCCTTTTATTTTGCTAAGTTCTTCATAATTTATGCTGTCCACATCTATATTATGCGTGTATAGTTTTGTTAAAATGCGCCCTAAATCTTGAAATTTTTCCTGTTCTTTAAACAACAGCTCTTTGGACTTCTCGGCTTCGTTGTTCCTAATGTGGTTTAAGATTTTGTGAAGTTTTTTATCTTTTGTGCGGTGCTGTTCGTCTAAATAACAAATTTTCATTTGCATTATTTGCCAAGTATAAGACTCGGTTACGAATTTAATTTCTCTTCCGTTGCGTTCAACCGGAGGCAGCTGGAAAAAGTCTCCCGAGCACACAACTTGAAGCCCGCCAAAAGGCCTGGCATTTTTTCTAATATATTGGCATATTTTGCTGACAGCTTCAAATTGCCCGGTTTTTATCATTGAAATTTCGTCAATAATCAAAACGTTCGCGTTCTTAATTTTTTTTCGCACATATTCTTTTTTACAAACTTCTTTTACTCCACGCTCGTCAAGATTTTCTTTAATTCCCAAGCCGGACCAAGAATGCAAGGTTGTGCCGCCCATATGAGTGGCGGCAATTCCTGTGCTGGCGGTTATTGAAACAGCCGCATGATTTTTTTTCAGGTATTTTATGTATTCGTTTAATAAAAAAGTTTTCCCGCTGCCCGGCGCGCCTGTTAAAAAAACATTATATCCCATTTTTAGAATGTCCAGCGCTTCACTTTGTTTCATAATACTGCTATTATAGCACATATGCAGCGGCATTTTACAATAAAAAAACGCGAGCTGGCCCGCAGGTTTGTTTGGCAAAAAATAAATTACTTTAACCGGTTTTATAATTTTAAAATAAGCCGCGTTGCAATAAAAAATCAAAGCGCCAGATGGGGCAGTTGTTCGTCAAAAGGAAATTTAAATTTCAACTACAAAATTATTTATTTGCGGCCGGCTCTGGCAAATTATTTAATTGTGCACGAGCTTTGCCATTTGGGGCAGTTTGACCATTCGAAAAATTTTTGGGCTTTGGTAAAACAAACAATTCCGGATTATGTGGAAATTAATAAAGAACTTAGACGAACTGATGTAAAATTGGTATAATAAATATATATTATTAATAATAAATAAAATGGAAAATAAACTTTTGCCGGTTGTAGATTTAATTAAAAAAAGCTTTGATGCTTATTATAAAAAAGTCTGGACATTGGCCGGCTTGATGTTGTTTGGCTTTTTAGGATTGTTGGCTTTTTTTCCTCTTGGATTAACAGGATTGGCAATCAGCTGGGGTCCGTTTAGCCGTTCAGATTTTAACGCAGGCATAATTCTGGTTGATATTCTTTTGGGATTAGCCGGGCTTTTTGCCGCTATATTTTTTGGATTGTGGGCGCGCGTTGCGTTATTTTTTAGCATAAAAGAGCAAGAGCTTGATTTTAAAAATTCTTTGTCAGTTTCTTGGCCAAAAATGTGGCAGTTTTTTTGGGTTTCGCTTTTGGTTGGGCTGGCTGTTTTGGGCGGATTTATTTTATTTGTAATTCCCGGAATAATATTTTCTGTGTGGTTTTGCCTTGCTATGTTTGTGTTTGTTGCAGAAGGTTTAAAGGGAACCTCTGCATTAAAAAGAAGCAGACAATTGGTTCAAGGCTATTGGTGGCCTGTTTTTGGCAGGCTGGCGCTTTTGGGAATTTTAATTATGCTTATTTCCAGCATTAAATTTTTTGGACCGATTATAAATATATTTTTTACAGCTCCTTTCGCCGTTGCGTTTGAATATTATCTGTACGAAGATTTAAGGCGCGTAAAAGGTTAAAACCGTTATAGAATTTTAAAAATTCCCCTAAATATTCTGTTAAACTAAAAATTATGATAAAATAAAGTATATGAAAAATACTGTAAAATTTTTGGTTTCAATTATAATTTGCGAAGCTGCGGGAGCTGTCGGCTCAATTTTTACAGCGCCGGAAATTAAAGAGTGGTATGCAACATTGGCCAAACCTGCCATAAATCCACCCAACTGGATTTTTGGCCCTGTCTGGACAACGCTATTTATTTTGATGGGAATTTCTTTATATCTTGTCTGGTCAAAAAACTTTAAAGTCGTACCCGCCTCCGCTAAGGCTATGGCGTGGCGAGGAAATCCGTGGAACAAATATTCACAAAAATTTTATTCAGGTTCTTGGCAAAAAGCAAATGTTATTATAATCTTTAGCTTGCAGCTATTTTTAAATATTTTGTGGTCTGTGATATTTTTCGGCTTCCACCAAACCGGCATCGCATTTTTTGAGCTTTTAATGCTGTGGTTCGCCATTTTGTATGTAATTGTAAATTTTTATCGCATTTCCAAACCCTCCGCATATTTGCTAATTCCGTATTTATTATGGGTTTCCTTCGCCGGATTTTTAAATCTCTCCATCTGGCTGCTAAATTTGTAAAATCAGCCTTCTCTAATCCAGCGTGTCAAATCAAATAACTATGACACCGAAATCATTTCGGTTGCATCATAAAAAATGACACCATAGAAGGTTTTAATTT
>MHPJ01000026.1 GCA_001822065.1 Candidatus Staskawiczbacteria bacterium RIFOXYB1_FULL_37_44
ATTGATTTGGTGGCGCCTGATTAAGGAATCGCCACCCGACTTCATTCTATCACTTCTACGGGATTTCGGGTATTTCGTAATTCAAAGTAAATAACATAAATCTGTTTTTTCTAAATTTAATTCTTCCTGAAAAATAGATAATAAAAAAGCTGGCCTAACGCCGGTTATTTTTTCAACATTTTTAGCCATACTAAACGCCTGTTCAAAAGTTACGGGTTGAGCGTTTAATAATTCAAAATTTTCTTCTTTTGAAAAAATTATTTTAAATTTTTTCTTTAAATTAATTATACGATTATAAGATTCTGTAATTCTTTTTTCATCAATTTTTTTATCTTTCACAGCATTAAAAATAATATCCCTTGTTTTATACGCCAATTGCTCGTCATAACCACCTGGACTGTTATTCAAAATACTCACTATATCACCTCCAGCGTTAATAAATTTAATTATGGAATCTTTAAAACCATAGTTTTTTGTTATTGCAGTCATTTGCATATCGTCCGATATAATAACACCATTAAAACCAATTTGCTTCCTCAATATTCCATCTATAAATGCAGAAGACATTGAGGCTGGATAATTTTTATCTATATTTTTATTTATTACATGCCCCATCATTACTGCATTTAGTAGTCCTTCATTATTAAGTTTTTGATAAGGAATAAGTTCTTTTTCATTAAATGTATTAGTTATATCAGCTACTCCAATATGCGTGTCTTCCGTAGCGCTACCTTGCCCAGGAAAATGTTTTTCAACCGTAATTATATTATTACTTAAATGATTTTCTATAAATGTTTTTGATTGTCTAAAAATCTCTTCTGAATCGGATGAAAAAGAACGTCCCAATTTTCCAATTATTGGATTATTTGGGTTTGTGTTTAAATCAATAACAGGAGCTAAATTCATATTAAATCCTAAACTTTTGAGCTCGTCAGATAATTTTACAGATTGATCTTTTGTAGTTTTTAAAGTTTTATCTTGCCCCATTTTTTGAGCTGAAAGAATAGGTAAAAAACCATATTTTTCTTTTAACCTGTAACGTTTCCGCCCTCAGCATCAACTGCTATAAATAAAGGCATTTCAGAGTATTTTTGTATATCAAGAATAAGTTTTTTTGTTTGTTCTGGGTTTACAATATTCCTTGAAAATTTTTTTGAGGGAGTATCATAATCAAAAAGTACAACTCCCCCAATTTTCACATCCTTAATTATTTTTTGAATAGCAGAATTTTCTGAAATTTCTAATCCCCTAAATCCTATCATTATCATTTGCCCAATTTCTTTTTTTAGTTCGTCATCTGGCAAATTGTCATTTTTTATCTCACTTTTTTTTACTGAATTATTATTTGTTTCCGTTTTATTTTTATATAATAAAAAACTTCCAGCAGAAACCAAAAATAGAACAACAATTAAGGTTAAAAAAAGTTTCCAGTTCATTTTCTTTATTTTAATTATAATACCTTTTTAAATGTTTCGGATTGCTTGTTCCTATAATTTTAAAGTATTTTTCAATTTTTTCTCTATTTTCAATATTAACACATCTGCTATTTTTTAGTTTTGGCGATAAGCCGTTTTTTTCTAAAATATTAAAAACTGATTTTATTAAATCTGGCGAAGCACTGGTAAAATTTAATCTTTTGTAACTATATTTTTTTCCTTTAACATTATGAATCTCGTTAAAAATACTACCATCTGTGTCTATTAATCCTCTAATGCATGATTTTTCAAATTCAGGATTATTTCTAATCCAGCTTGGAATATTTAATCCTTGTTTCAATTTATTCCCTATATGCAATCCTAATTTTTTATTGCAAAATTCAACTAATCTTTTTCTTGAAACCGAAATTATCATTACTGTGTGGCTATCTATAAAATAAATCTTTGCATTTACTTGAAATAATTTTTTTATTAATTTCTTTACAAAATATCCATATTTTCTATCAGCTATACTATTTGTTGAAATAGATATTTGATTCAAGGTAATCCCTCCATCTCCTAACATTATTCCTACAAATTCAGCTAAACTTTTGGAAAAATGAGGAATTTTTATCGGAAAAGGATCTTTTATACATCCATTTTTCTGATATTTTCCCTCTTTATTCCACCATTTATACCATTTTTCTTTTCTACATTTAGGGTCTCCACCGACAAATCCATATTTTTTTATACAGGCAACTGTTCCAAGGCTCTTGCCATTTTTTGAACCCTTATAAACATACCAAAAATCATTTTCTTCCTTAAAATTTATTGGAACAGACACTTCTGCTTTTTTACATAACTTTAGCATTGCACTTTTATCCATTAGAAATTTTTCCCTGCGCCAATCTCTAATAGTTCTCTCGGAGAGATCGCAAATTTTTGCTGCTTTAATTATCGTAATTTTAGAGATAATTTTTTCAATAAATTTTTGCTGTTCGCCTTTGGGCAATAAAATTCTCATAACTTATTCGCCATACCTCCATTATACTACACAAAAATAAAAAATAAAAGTTGATTTATACAAATTTTATGATAAAGTAAATATCGGAGGATTCGCATAGTGGCCATTGCACCAGTTTTGAAAACTGGAACCCTTCACAGGGTTCGTGGGTTCGAGTCCCACATCCTCCGCACTAAAAATTCCCCGTTTGGCGGGGATTTTTTTTACACTTTATAATTCTAAATTTTTTAATAATTCTGAAAGTTCGTATCCTTTTATTTCCCTATAATCTCCGGGCAGCAAATTTCCTAATTTTATATTCATAATTCTTCTTCTTTCCAAATTAACAACTCCAAAACCTAGCGCATCGCACATTCTCCTAATTTGGTGTTTTTTGCCTTCTGTCAAAATTATTGAAAATCTTTCACTGCTGATTTTTGTAATAATGCATTTTTTTGTTTTATACCTGTCATCTAAAATAACTCCTTCCGCCATTTTCTTTAAAAATAAATTATCAATATTTTTGTTTACTTTTATAATATACTCTTTTTCGTGATTATGCTCGGGATTTAAAAGTCTGTCTGTGGCTCTGCCATCATTTGTTAAAATTATTAAGCCTGAAGAATTTTTGTCCAGCCTGCCAACCGGGAAAATTTTGTCAGCGAAATTTAAAATATCTTTAATTTCTTTTTCTTCGTTTTGCGGGCTGTGCGTAATAATTCCTTTTGGCTTGTTAAATGCCAGATAAACCAATTTTTTGTTTAACTTTTCAACAACAACTTTATCATTTTCTAAAACTTTATCTCCCAAAACCGCAACTCTGTCGTTTATTTTAACCTTTTTTTGTAAAATTAATTCATCAGCTTCACGCCTGGCGCAAATTTTTTGCAAAGCCAAATATTTATTTATTCTAACCGGATATTTTATTTCTTCCATTGCAACCTAATTTAGCACAAATTCTGGTAAAAATCAAATTGACTTAGCTAATTTTTTAATGTAGAATAAACCCAATTAGGAGAGGTGCCTGAGTGGTTTAAAGGAGCTGGTTGCTAACCAGCGCCCCTTCGGGGGCTCGTGGGTTCAAATCCCACCCTCTCCGCAGTCGCCCTCGTGGTCCAATGGACAAGACATTAGATTGCGGATCTAAAAATGCAGGTTCGAATCCTACCGAGGGCACAATAAAACAAATGATTTCTCTTTCAACTTCAGTTGAGGAAATTCCAAAAATTGGGGCAATTTACGCAAAAAAGTTAAAAAAATTCGGCATAAAAACAGTGCAGGATTTGCTTTTTTATTTTCCAGCAAGATACGACGATTTTTCAGAAATCATTTCAATCAAGCAGGCCAGGCAAAGGCTGGGAGAAACTGTTTGCGTACAAGGCCAAATTGCAGAAATTGAAAATTCCAATACTTTTAAAAAATGGAACACTTTAACACAAGCACTTGTGCAAGATGACAACTCGGAAATAAAAGCCATTTGGTTTAACCAGCCGTATTTGGCAAAAAGTTTAAGAGAAAATGACTTCGTTTGTTTAGCCGGAAAAGTAGCGCTATATAAAGAAGGAATTTATTTAAACAATCCAAGCTATGAAAGAATAAATGAAATTGGCGAAAACGAAGAATTGACTCACACAGGCAGAATTGTGCCGGTTTATTCTGAAACAAGGGGCGTTACTTCGCGCTGGTTAAGATATGTAATAAAACCCTTGCTTTACAGGTTTGTGGAGCAAATTCAGGAATCCTTGCCAGAAGAGATAATTAAAAAATATAAATTTTTACCCATTCAGGAGGCAGTCTGGCAACTGCATTTTCCGGAATCTTTTGAACATGCCGATGCCGCAAAAAATCGCTTTTCTTTTGAAGAACTTTTTTTAATCCAGCTGAATGTTTTAAAAGAAAAAATAAAGTTAATGCTGAAAAAAGCTCCCGCCTGCCCGATGAATACAGACTTAATGAAACAATTTACAGACTCTCTGCCTTTTTTACTTACAGATTCGCAAAAAAAATGCGCCTTTGCAATTTTAAAAGATTTGGAAAAGCCAGTTCCGATGTCGCGCTTGCTTGAAGGTGATGTAGGCTCTGGAAAAACTGTTGTTGGAGCAATGGCAGCTTTAAGTGTTGTGAAAGGCAATGCCGACTCAAGCGAGCTAAAGCAAGTTGCTTTTATGGCGCCAACCGAAATTTTGGCAAAACAGCATTTTAAAACAGTTTCCGAACTTTTGAAAAACTTTGATGTAAAAATTGGAATGCTAACCAGCAAAGACGCAAGGATATTTAATCCTTCGTCGAGCTCGGGACATTCGGCTTTTGAAGTTTCTAAAAAAAGTTTTAATGGCGACTTGGAAAACGGCCAAATAGACATTGCCATTGGCACGCATTCTTTAATTCAAAAAAATGTTGTTTTCAAAAATTTGGCTTTGGTAATTTTAGATGAACAGCACAGATTCGGCGTGGAACAGCGGGATCACCTAATAAAAAATAAAAAAATAGTCCCCCACTTATTATCAATGACAGCAACTCCAATTCCCAGAACTTTAGCGTTAACTGTTTATGGCGATTTGGATTTGTCTTTAATAGATGAAATGCCAAAAAACAGGAAAAAAGTAAAAACAATTATTGTAGAACCTTCGCAAAGGAAAGAAGCCTATGAATTTATAAAAAAAGAAGTAAGCGGAGGAAAAGGAGTTTTTGTAATTTACCCAAAAATAGATTCGGCCGCCACAAAAGCAGTATCAGAAGCGACAAAAGGAAGTCAGACTTCCACAAACTTGTGGAAGTCTGACTTCCACACGATTCCCAGCTCGTTTTCAGCACAAAATTATAATGTGCCAAGTTTGAGCCAGCTCGCAATAAATGAAGTAAAGGCCTTAAAAGAAGAATACGAAAAATTGTCAAAGGAAATTTTCCCGGATTTAAGAATCACAATGCTTCATGGTAAAATGAAGGCTCCCGAAAAGGAAAGAATAATGCTGGACTTTAAAAAGGGCGAAATAGATATTTTGCTTTCAACTTCTGTTGTTGAAGTTGGCGTTGATGTGCCTCGCGCCACTATAATGATGATTGAGGGTGCAGAAAGATTTGGGCTTAGCCAGCTTCACCAATTTCGGGGCCGTGTCGGCAGAAGCGATATGCAAAGTTATTGTTTTTTATTTACCACAGACCCAAGTATGCTAAACCGAAAAAGATTAAAAGCTTTGGTTGAGTCAAGCAATGGTTTTGAATTGGCAGAAAAAGATTTGGAAATCCGCGGTCCGGGCAGTTTGTACGGCACACAGCAATCCGGCATTCCGGACATGGCAATGCAAGGCTTATCAAACATTTTTTTAGTTGAAAAAACAAGGGCAGCCGCCAAAGAAATTTTAGAAAAAGACTCCGAGCTCAAAAATTATCCCCAACTCAAAGAGCGCTTAAAATTGTTCCAAACAAAAATCCACTTTGAATAAGCGGATTTTTTATTTATTTAATTATTTTTAATTACTTTTTGCCAATAAATCAATTCTATCTTCTATATGCTCCACCCGCGTTTTCAATTCACTGATTTCTTTCGGTTTATTACCTGAAATATCGTTTAGCTTTTTTAATATTTTTCCTTGGCTCGCCAAAACTTCATTTTTTAATTTAGTTAAATCATTTTTTGTTGCAAATTTTTCCAAATCTTTCTTCGTGGAAAACTTTTTAAGATCGTCCTTTGTAGCAGTTTTTTTTAAATCTTTCTTCATCGCCAAAGTTTTTTCCATAAAAGGAAATAAAACTTCGTGGTTGTATTTTACAAGGTCATTTAATGTCAGCGGTTTTATGTTATTATTTTCCATATTTTTATATTTCTTTAATTTGTTTATTATTTTTATCAATAAGTTTATGTTTTTTTAAAAAATTTAAAATCGGCTTGCCACAATCATAACACAATTCTACGGCTGGACGTAAAATATAATCCGTTCCCGCAATAATGCGCTCTTTATCAATTTCTTTCTTGCAAAAATCACATTTATGCACATTCATAAGTCTATTATATTCCCGTAAAAGTTGATGTCAATAAGTAAATAAATCTGGATTCCCGCTTTCGCGGGAATGACATGAGAAAATTTATTTTCTGACTTTTTCAGTTACCCAAAATCCCATATAACGACCAAGCGCCAAGCGTATTTGAGCGTCTAAAGCCGGTAAAGATCCGAACAAAATTAAAGTTACTGGCAAAAATATCCATTGCAAAAAAACAGTGGATTTTTTAAACCATCTCAAATACCATTTCATTGTTTTTGGAACTGGCGGGAGGAGCCAAGTGCTCAAAATTGCCGACACAAACATTCCCACCATTGAAATGGTCATAATTTGGCTGGTTAAAATTGGCAAGTTAAAAGATAAAACCGTAAAGTTGAATTTTTTTCCGCCCAAAAGTATCGGCAGCCAGCCTAATAAAAACAATAAAATAGCCGCCGTAGCCCAAGACCAAAATCCGTCTAAAATTGTGTAAAGATGCCCGATTTTTTCCCGCAGAGATATTTTCTTATTATTTAAAAAACCAAACATCATATATGGAATTTCGGCTACGCCCCATGCCCAGCGCTTTTGCTGTTTGTACTGGTTTATTATTGTCCGCCATAAATTTTTTGCCATAACAGCGTCCATTGAAGCCAAATAATACATTGGAACTACCCGGTAATTTCCGTCATAATTTAAGTATGCTTTCCAAAAAATTCGCGAATCATCCATAACCACATTAAACGGATATCCCACCTCAAAAAAAACTTTGCCTGGCGTTGAATGCGAAGAATAAGTAGTAAGCTTTTCCGATCTCTCCTGTTGTATCATTTGCCAAAAAGTATTTGAAGTTGAAACCACGCGCGCAAAAGCTGAAGCTGACCAAATATTATTGTTGTAAACCGGCACTGGCTGGTAGCTGGTATTTTCGGGATTTTCTTCTGTCAAATAGTGCCATGTTAAGCAAGAGAAATATTGTGGGAAAACTTTTGTATCAATATCAAAAGTTGAAACCAAGATATTTTCGTAAGGAATTTTTAATTTATCAACAATCTTTTCTTTTACTTCTCTGCCCGCAAAAGCAGTGTTTGATCCTTTTCCAGCAATTTCGCCTTTTGAATTTTCAGGATGAATTGAAATCAAAAATTTAAAAAAACTTCCGGAATATTTTTTGGCAACAGCTCTTGCCTGTTTTTCAAATTTTTCTCCGGCGCGTTCTTCAACTGCCAAAACCACTATCATTTTTTCTTTTGGATATTCGGATTTAATTATTGATTCTATGCTTTCTTCAATAATTTCTTGCGACTCTTTATATGTTGGCAGAATAATTATGTGGCAAATATTTTTCCACTTCGGCCTGCCGGAGCCTTGGCGAAGGTGGCGCAACTCCGCCAGCCAATTTATTTTCATATTTTTTTTAACCCTTAAATAACCGAAAATCTGGTGCATTGAAAAATAAAATATTCTGAAAAGATAGTAAAAACAAAAACAGATAATAAATATTGCCACCCAGGAAGGCTCGATCCAAGAAAAAACAAAAACACTAAAAAGTGTGCCCAAACTCAGAATTGCCGGAATCATTTCAAAAAACCTATACAACCACCTCTCTTTACGGTTTTTTATGTCGTTGGCTTTTGAGATATTTAAATACTCGCTCTTTTCCATAGTGGCCCCAACCGGATTTGAACCGGTGTTCTTGGCTTGAAAAGCCAGTGTACTAGACCAGGCTATACGATGGGGCCGGATATTTTTTACTCTATCACAAAATTGATTTTTTTCAAGTTTTAGGTTAAAAACAACATATGAAAATACTTGCAATAGAAACATCTTGCGATGATACCGGAGTGGCAATTTTAGAAGTATCGAACCCGCCTTCGCAAAGTTTCGGCGAGGCAAGGCCCGTTTTTAGCGTTTTATCAAATAAAATTGCTTCGCAAATTGAAATTGGAAAAAAATACGGAGGAGTTTATCCGATGATGGCAAAAAGAGAGCATGAAAAAAATTTGGCGCCAACTTTACAGACAGCATTAAAAGAAGCAAAAGTAATAGAAAAAGGTATAAACTTAATTGCGGTTACAAACGGGCCGGGGCTGGAGCCTTGTTTGTGGGTTGGAGTAAATTTTGCAAAAGATTTGGCAAAAAAATGGAATATTCCAATAGTTCCTGTAAATCACATCGAGTCCCACATCTTGGTAAACTTACTGTCATTGCGAGGAGGACAGCAGTCCGACGTGGCAATCCAGTTCCCAGCAATCGCACTTGTTGTAAGCGGCGGGCACACACAATTAATTTTGGTTGAAAAAATAAAAAAATATAAAATTCTTGGCGAAACAAGAGATGATGCGGCCGGAGAATGTTTTGATAAATGCGCAAAAATTTTAGGATTGGAATATCCGGGTGGTCCAATTATTTCCCAGCTCGCCTCAAACGCTGTCATTCCCAGCTTGACTGGGAATCCAGAGTCCGTGCACAAACCCCTAGATTCCCGCTTTCGCGGGAATGACATACATCTTCCCAGACCAATGCTTAACACAAAAGATTATGATTTTAGTTTCTCCGGTTTAAAAACCGCCGTTCTGTATCACCACAAAAAACAAGATGAAAAAACACAGAAATCAAAAAAATATATTGCAGAAATGGCAGCAGAAATACAGCAAGCCATAATTGATGTTTTGCTAAAAAAAACAATAAAAGCCGCAAAAGATTATAAAGTAAAATCAATAATTCTGGGCGGAGGCGTTTCAGCCAACACAGAACTTCGCAAACAATTTCAGTCTGCCGCATATCGTCATTGCAAGGGCGAAGCCCGAAGCAATCTACGCCTAATTTATCCTCCGACAGATTTAAGCACAGATAACGCAGTAATGACCGCCATCACCGGCTATTTCCATCGCAATAAAAAAACCGCCTGGCGCAAACTCAAAGCTGACGCTAATTTACGAATCGGAGAATAAATGCTAAAATTATAAAATAATAAACTATGGAATTGCCCTCGCAATATAATGCAAAAGATGTAGAGGATAAAATTTATAAACTCTGGGAAGAGAGCGGTTTTTTTAATCCCGATAATTTACCTATCAATAAAATTCGAAATTCGAAATTAAAAATTCGAAATTTCTGTATTATAATGCCTCCAGCAAACGCCAACGGAAATCTGCACGCAGGACATGCTTTGGTTATGACGATTGAAGACATTATGACCCGATATAAAAGAATGCGCGGATTTAAAACTTTATGGCTTCCTGGGCTAGATCATGCCGGTTTTGAAACTCAAGTTGTTTACGAAAAAAAACTTGAAAAAGAAGGAAGATCTCGCTTTCAAATTGAACCTGAACAACTTTACAAAGAAATTTTTGAATTTACAGAAAATAACAAAAAAAACATCAAAAACCATGTTAAAAAAATGGGAGCCAGTTGTGACTGGTCCCGTGAAAAATTTACATTGGACAAAGATATTATAAAAGTTGTATATGAAACTTTTGAAAAATTAAAAAAAGACAAATTAGTTTACAGGGGTAAAAAAATAATCAATTGGTGTCCAAAACACCAAACTTCCCTTTCAGATCTAGAAACCAGCGACACGGAAAAAACAGACAAATTTTATTATTTAAAATATGGCCCCTTTACAATTGCCACAGCCAGGCCCGAAACAAAATTTGGCGACAAATATGTTGTAATGCATCCAAAAGATAAAAGATACAAAGATTACACGCATGGCCAAAAAATAGAACTGGAATGGATAAACGGTAAAATTACTGCAACAATTATAAAAGACGAGGCTATTGATATAGATTTTGGAACCGGAGTTATGACAATTACTCCGTGGCACGACGCAACCGATTTTGAAATTGCTGAAAGGCACAATTTGGATAAAGAGCAAATTATAGATTTTTATGGAAAACTTTTGCCAATTGCCGAAGAATTTTCGGGAATGAAAATTTTAGAAGCCCGGGCAAAAATTATTGAAAAACTTCAGTCAAAAGGCTTGGTTGAAAAAATTGAAGAAAATTACAAACACATTGTTAAAACTTGCTACAAATGCAATTCTTTAATAGAACCTCAAATAAAAGAGCAGTGGTTTTTAAAAATGAAACCCTTGGCAGCGCCTGCCATAAAAGCAATTGAAAAAAACCAAATAAAATTTATTCCAAGCCACTACAAAAAGATTGCCATGCATTGGCTGAAAAATATTATTGATTGGAACATTTCACGGCAAATTGTTTGGGGAATTCCTATTCCCGGAGATGAAGAAGGCCAAGTTTTTGACACGTGGTTTTCTTCCGGACAATGGCCATATGCTACACTAAAAACAACAGGAAAAAATGATTTTAAAACTTTTTTTCCAACAGATGTTATGGAAACCGGCGGCGATATAATTTTTTTCTGGGTCTCAAGAATGATTATGCTTTCGCTTTACACAACAAAAAAAATTCCTTTTAAAAATGTTTATTTGCACGGGATGGTTTTAGACGCCAAAGGCCAAAAAATGTCTAAAAGCAAAGGTAACGTAATAAACCCCTTAGAACTAGCAGAAAAATATGGCGCTGATGCTTTGCGCATGGGATTGGTGGTTGGGAATACTCCCGGCACTTCCCTGCCGCTGGATGAAAATAAAATAAAAGGCTATAGAAATTTTGCCAATAAAATTTGGAACGCGTCACGGTTTGTTTTGCAGCAAACCGCGGAAGTGTCATTGCGAGGAGGGAGCGAAGCGACTGACGTGGCAATCCAGAGTAATAGATTGCCACGTCGCTCCGCTCCTCGCAATGACAGACTAACAAAAAAAGATAAGAGAATATTGAACGATTTTAAAAAACAAGCAAAAGAAATTACAAAAGATATGGACAATTACAGGTTTTATTCTGCCGCTGAAAAAATTTATCATTATTTTTGGCACACATTCTGCGACAAAATTATTGAAGACAGTAAAAAGGGAGAAGTTTCGCAAGCAACGCTTTTGGAAATTTTGACAGATTGTTTAAAAATACTCCATCCATTTATGCCCTTTATAACCGAAGAAATCTATCAGCAGTTGCCTCCGCCAGCTGGCGGAAAAAAACAAAAGTGTTTAATGATTGAAAAATGGATTTTGTAATAATACTTTACATAATTTTTGGCATACTCCCTTCTTTAGCTTGGCTTTCCTATTATTTAAGGAAAGACGCGCACCCTGAACCCAAGGGAATGATTTTAAAAATATTCTTATGGGGCGCGCTGATAACCGTGCCGGTGTTTTTTGTGCAAATTGGGCTTTCGTATTTGCTTGGAAAAATTAATCTAAGCCCTTTGTTAAATTCTTTAATATATTGGTTTTTAGTGATTGCTTTTTCCGAAGAATTTTTTAAATTTCTGGTAATAAAATTTCGCGTAATAAACAGCCCGCACTTGGACGAACCATTAGATATTATGCTTTATATGGTTATTGCCGCTCTTGGCTTTGCCGCCTTAGAAAACATTCTTTATTTATTTGCGCCAATAGGCGAAATGTCTTTTAACCAGCTAATTGATCGCACTTTAATTATAAGTTTTATAAGATTTATAGGGGCGACTTTTTTGCACACTTTATGCTCGGCGGTTGTTGGGTATTCATTGGCTATTTCTTTTTGCCAGGCAAAAAGAAAATATGCGCCCATTGCAATTGGTTTAATTACAGCTACCCTCTTGCACGGAGCCTATGATTTTTCTATAATGACATTAGACGGGTACGCAAAATTTTTAATTCCCGTAATTATTATTATAACTCTTGCTGTTTTAGTTTTTTCAGGGTTTGACAAACTCAAAAAAATGAAAAGCACATGCAAGTTAAATTTAATTAAATAAAATAATATGGCAAAAAAAATATCCGCCCAAGGCGGACCCGCCTCGGGCGGGAAAGCAGAAGAAAAAAAAGAAATGCCGGTTGGTTCGGGAGAAATTTTCGACCAAGAAGGAGAATTAGTTGTTGATGTTTTTGAAACCGGCGCGGAGTTTGTTGTTTCTTCGGCAATTGCCGGAGTGCAAATTAAAGATTTGGACATATCCTTGGAAAAAGATATGATGGTAATTAAAGGAACTCGTTGCGACCCGCACGAGCATAATGATAAAAAATATTTTTACCAGGAATGTTATTGGGGCCCTTTTTCCAGAAAAATTATATTGCCTGAAAATATAGACATAGACAAGGCAGACGCGCAAATGGACAAAGGAGTTTTAACAATTAAAATCCCCAAAAACGAAACAGCCCCAAATAAAATCGGCATAAAAGTAAGCTAATTTAAAAATATGACAGAAGCAACTCTTACAAAAAAAGATATCAAAGAACTTTTGGGCGACCAAACAAAACAAATTGAACAACGGTTATCGGATCAAACAAAACAAATTGAACAACGGTTATCGGATCAAACAAAACAAATTGAACAACGGTTATCGGATCAAACGGATGTTATTTTGACTGCTGTTGATGAAAGAATAAAAGCTCTGGATTTAAAATTTACTGAGAAATTTGATAAACTTACTACTACTCTTGATAATTTTTTAAAAAGAATGACAGATATTGAAGACGAGTTTACAATGATGCGCAACGATATAAACAGAATTAAAAAAGCTATCAAAGAAAAACTCGGCGTAGAACTATTTTAAACTTTTAAGTTTATAAATAAAAAATCACTATTAAAATTCAGTGATTTTTTATTACTATCCAAAATTTTTATTGTGCCGGCGGTGGGACTCGAACCCACAACTCTTGCGAGATTAGTTCCTAAAACTAACGCGTATTCCAATTCCGCCACGCCGGCGTAAATTAACATAATTATAGCTGTAAGTGAAAAAGTAGTAAAGGGATTGACAATGCATACTCTTATATGCTATAATAAATTTAGTACAGGTTTGAGTTGCCAAATGTCTTCCAAACGATTTTGTTTATGGTTTGCGGGCGAAAATTTGGAATTATGAGGAGGTTTATCAACGAAGTGATAAGCCGACGAGTAATTGCAAATTTACAGCCCAAAACATTACAAAAGAGTTGAAGGTCATTTGGCAATTCAAACCGTTGGCTCATTGAAAATGGTTGAATTTCTATTTCAGCACAAGGAGTGCAGGGACAGCTGTTTTACGGTGAGCTTTGGAGGGTTTAGAGATGCGTAATTTCTATCTGATGGTTGTGGTGGCGATGGTGGTTTGCTTGGCGGGTTGCAATTGGTTCGGTCCAGACGCGGCGCATGACCAGTCCGTCGCCAGGGAAGCTCGGGCCAACGAAAGGGCGCAGATTGACGTAGCTATCGCCGAGGATCTCCGCCAAAAGGAAGCGGCCCGGAAATCAGCCGAGGAATATCGGCGGACTCATGAAACGCTGGAAGAGGTGGCGCTCGTGCAAGGAACGCATGCCACCAACTCCTGTTCCATCCAGATCGTTCGGAAAGACACCCCAATCAACGTACGCGCCGGTAAATGTGCCGACATTTACGAAACTGGGGAGGCCGTCCAAAAAAGGCTTGCGGGCCAAGCTGTGCTTGACGATGTTCGGCTAAAGGGCTTGCAGGACGAGATGGCCCGAGCCGAAACGGTTCGTGAGGAAAAACAGCGGGAAGTCGACGACCTCAAGGCAACGATTGGCGAAATGAAAAAGTCTTTGGCCGTCGCCGAAGCACAAGCCAAGGCCGATCGACAGAACGCCGAGCTCGCTAATGAGATTGCCCTACAAAGGCAAGTCCTTGGCGCAGCACAAACCAATCTAGCCGAGAAAACCGCGGCGCTCGCTAAGAAAGAGGCGGAGATGGCCGCCGTAAACGCCAAACTGGACAAAATCCAGAAAGACGTGAACGCGCCGATGCGGGTTTCCGTTAAGGACACCGACGCATGCGGTCGGGAAACAAACTGGACAATGGATCTCCGGAAGGCCAACTAGGTCATCGCAGTTGCGCAACGCGCGCAAGACGGATAGGCCCGAGGTTCTCAATTTGAGAATCCCGGGTCTCTTTTTTTACATTGATGGCTTAAAAAAGAAATCCATCATATGTTCAAGATTATAAGCTTTTTCTATTTTTTCCAAATAAATTTCGTATGTTTTTATAAATTGTTCCGATAAAAAATTGAAAAAAGATTTCTTTTTCCCTTCCATCGCGTTCACAAAAGCATTCATATGCGCTTCCCTGTTTTTATTCCAAATTATAATTGGATGATATTTGTGCATTTTCAAAATTTCATTCATCAAAATTCTTCCGGTTCTTCCATTGCCATCCTTAAACGGATGAATTCTTTCAAACCTATAATAAAAATTAAACGCTTGTTCTACCGGATACATTTTATAATTATTTTCATGGTTCCAATCTAAAAGTTTCTCCAACTCTTTTTTTATATCTTTATAGTCTGCCACCGGTGAATTTCCAACCACAATATTATTATCTTTCCTAAATTTTTGATTGGCAGGTTCGTGCGCCAGCAACATATCATGGATTTTTTCTATATTTTTTATAGTGATTTTAAAGCCTTTTTGTTTTGTGTAATTAACAGCGGCGATTGTATTTTTGACTTCCTCGTTTTTTTCTCCAGTGGCTTCGCGCACTATTTTTTCAACGCTTTCCCTTGGCACGCGGCTCCCCTCAATTTTATTGGAATTATAAATAAAATCAACCAAAAACGCTGTCTCCATTGCGGCAGAACCCAATTCTCCCATATTTCTTTTAAGCTGAAAAAGACTTGCGCGCAGTTTTTCTATTTTTTCCATATTTGCATACGCAAGGAATTCGTCGCTTACTTTATCCTTCCAATATTCAATTCTTAATTTGGCCTCCTCATCAATAATATAATTCTGGAATTCCTGTTTTTTGACCGCCAAATTTGTAGTTGTCGCAGACGGACCTAAAGATCTGTTTTTTGGTATTGTACTCCCCTTATTTATATATATGCTGTCTAAAGCATAAATATAGGGCTTTCCGTTAACTACTTTTTGTGATATTTTCATATCTTTTTTAACTTAAATTATTGATATATTTGGATTATAGCATATATTCTCCTTGTGTAAAATAGGTTTATATTTAACACGAAATAATGCTATTTTGTAGCACGATTGAATTCAGTTTTCTTGCTATTGACATTGACATTGATTATATGGTATAATAAATATAGTACAGGTTTATTGCCAAACCGTTGGCTCATTGAAAATTAGCTGAATTTCACTTCCCTGCGCATTTGGAATGCCAGGACAGCTGTTTCTTGTGAGCACAGAATAAGGAGATGTATGATGACAGCTAGAGGCTGGAAGTTTGTGTACGCGGGCATTGTTGTGGTTTTCTTAATTTTGTTTGCGTTCTACAGAAGGTGCAGCGGCAGGCCTAAGCCTTCCGCTTCAGAAAAAGCGCCCGCGGCTGTGCCCGCAACTACTTCAATGCCTGTGCAAACCCTGCCCAAGCCGGCTAGTCCACTAGCTCTAACTCCATCCAGTTTAGGTGGCCAGGCACCCCAAACACAAGAAGTTGAGGCACCCCACTTTCGTATGGAAGTGAAGATCGGACCGCCCAGCATCATCGATGCAGTTAGTGATATGATCGAAAAAAATCGCAAACAGGGGGAGCAAGCCGATCTTAAAATTGACATCGCCCCCAGCCCAAAGCCAGAGGTAGCCACACAGCGAAAAAAGCGACCTGCGGAACGAGAAAAAATGATCCTCCAACAAAGATTAGAATCTCTCCGCAAAGAGCTACTAATGGAAAAACAAATCGCCAACTACCCGGCTCCGCGAGCTCAGTGGGAAGAGGCACAAAGAAATCTGACATCCAAGATCGAGGATCTTGAGGATCAGATTGACAACACGATTACGGCCATTTCAAACATCAAAGCCGAAATCGAGTAGGTTTGTGCAAACAAACAAAAAGCGCTCAAGATTGTTTTTATACAACCGCGAGCGCTTTTCTTTTGTATAAAATTAAACTTTTAAAAATTACTATGAACAAATTGGCACGTTGCCGGTCAAATTGAGCGCACTGATTACTAATTGCGATGCTCCTGCCGCTAATACTATTAATAATGTTCCGATTACGGCTGCTATTAGCGCTTTTTTCGCAACTTCCATTCTAGATCCTCCGCCTGCAGTTAAATATAAAATCCCTGCGATAACCCATCCTATTATAACTATTGAACCACCAACCTGATAGGTTACTGCCTGTACGTTTCTAATCATTGGACAAAAACCTCCAGACGATGTTCCTGTTCCTTGAGCAAATGCTATAGTTGGTAAAACTAAAATATTTAATACAGTTAAAAATAATATTTTTTTGTTCATTTACTTAATATTTAATATTTAAATTTAAATTTTAAAATTAAAGGCCAAAGGCGCTGCCGACTAAATAAATTGCCGAGGTGGCCACGATAATCAACAATGTTCCCGCCACCGATGCCATTAAAGCTTTTCTTCCCTGTGTAACTTTGTCCGGCGCGCCTTGAGCAGTTAAAAATAAAAGTCCCGTAACTATCCAAAGAATAACTATTATACCAGACGCAATATACAAAGTCGTCATTACTGCTGCGTTAACCATGCTTTGGATGGTAACTTGAGCAAATGCCAAATTTGGCAATGTTAAAACTCCTAATAAAATTAAAATAAATGCTTTTTTATTCATATTTATAAAATTATAATCCAAATATACTTCCAACAACTGTAATTATTGAATAAGCAATAATGCCCACTATAACTCCAACTACTCCCCACAAAAACGCCTGCCTGGCTGTTGAAATTTTTGATGGATCGCCCTGGGCTGTTAAAAATATAATTCCAGAATACACAAACATAATAACCGCAAAAGCCGCAAATATAATCCAAAGACTGGCTAAAAATTTATCTAATAAATAAAAAACAGTAATTCTCGGCCCGAAACTTTGCAATTGACCTAAGGCGGTAAAGGGAAAAATTAAAACGGATGATAGCGCTAAAAATAATATTTTTTTGTTCATCAAAAAATTTTATCAACTCTTGCCCCGCCGCAGCGGGGCAAGAGCCAAAAATATACAATTAAGATCCTTCCACCAAACTTCCAACAATGGTAACAATGGAAAAGGCGATAATTCCAACCACCACTCCAACCACTCCCCACAAAAATGCCTGTCTTGCCGCGCTTACTTTTTCGGGCGCGCCCTGAGCTGTCATAAATAAAATACCTGCGTAAACAAACATAATAACTGCCAATGCTCCAAAAATAATCCACAATTTACCTAATATCGCGGTTATTAATCCGCCCAAGTTAATGGCTCCCGAGCCCGTAGGATTGCTGCCGGCGTTAGGATCATTTATAGCTAAAGCCGCAAATGGTAAAACTGCTATGCCTAAAATTGCTAAACTTAAAATAATTTTTTGTGTTTTATTCATTTGACTTTAAAATTAAAGAATAAGATCGACCTTTTAAAATTTATTTTACTGTAAAATTTGCTCAATAATTAATACTATTGCTCTTGCTGATATTCCTATAACTATGCCAATTATGGCATAAGTTAAAGCTGTTCTGGCTTTTGTCATTTTTTCAGGGCTTCCAGCTGAAGTCAAGTATAAAATGCCTGCCCAAATAATCATTATCGTGCCCAAAGAAGCTACAACTGTGCCAACCCCGTCTGCGATTTTTAAAAGCAGCTCGCCAAAATTATTAACTCCGGTTAATGGATTTGGAATTGTTACTGGCATATTAATTTATTATACACCTATTAATTAATCTTTCAAACAAGCTCCCGAAGCAACTTTGTCTTTTTCTTCAAGCCGCATTATTCTTACTCCTTGGGTTGCCCTGCCTAAAACAGAAATTGATTTTACGCTGGTTCTTATAACTTGCCCTTGCTGGGAAATAACAATTAAATCCTCTTCGTCTGCCGTCCCCTCAATAATGCAAGACATAACAATTGGTCCGGTTTTACCGGTTATTTTGGCTGCCTTAACTCCAGACCCTCCCCTGCCTTGCGTTTTGTATTGTGAAATTTCTGTCCTTTTTCCATAGCCGTTTTCCATAACAATCAGCAAATATTGCTTTCCCTCTTTTTTAGAAATAACATCCATTCCAATAACTTCATCTCCGCCTTTTAAGCGCAAACCTTTAACTCCCGCGGCTCCTCTGCCCATTGGCCTGATATCTTTTTCTTTAAACCTTATTGAAGTCCCATTTTTAGTTGCCAAAATTATGTCGTCTTCGCCGGTTGTTTTGACAACCTTTTTTAAGGCATCTCCTTTTTCCAGTTTTATGGCAATAATTCCTGACTTTCTGACATTTTCAAATTCGTTTAAAGCTGTTTTTTTGATTCTGCCGTTTTTGGTTACCATTACCAAAAATTTTGCGGGATCGTCTTTTGTCCTTGGCACCAATGACAAAACTTTTTCTTCCGCTGAAAGCTCCAAAAAATTCATCACTCCTCTTCCTCGAGCAACTCTGGCGCCTTCGGGAATTTCATAAACTTGCGTTTGCAAAACTTTCCCAGAATTTGTAAAAAACATCAAATTATCGTGGGTGGAAGCAGCCAAAAAGTGCTCAACAATGTCGTCCTGCATTGTTTTCATTCCCATAATTCCTTTGCCTCCGCGCTTCTGAATTTTGTAAGTGGCAGGATTTATTCTTTTAATATATCCGCCGGTTGTCAAAGTAACAATTGTTTCTTCCAAAGGAACTAAATCAACTTCTGTGATTTCTCCCAATTTTCCTTTTATAACCTTTGTCCTTCTTTTGTCGCCATATTTTTCTTTTAGCTCAACAAACTCTTTTTTAATTATGCTTTTCAATCTTTCGGGGCTTTTTAAAATTGCCAATAATTCTTTTATTAATTCTAAAATTTCCTTTAGCTCGTCTTCTATTTTTTTTCTCTCAAGTCCGGCTAATGTTTGAAGCCTCATTTCCAAAATTGCCACAGCCTGTTTTTCTGACAGCTTGAATTTTTTAATTAAATTGGTTTTAGCCTCTTCTTTGTCCGCGGATTTTTTAATTGTTTGAATCACTGCGTCAATATTTTTTAAGGCGATCATCAAACCCTCTAAAATATGAGCGCGTTCTTTTGCCTTTTCCAAGTCAAATTTTGTCCTACGCGTGATAACTTCTTCCCTGTGTTTTATAAAATATTTTAAAACATCGGATATAGATAAAATTTCAGGCTGTATGCCATCAACCAACGCCAGTAAATTTAAGTGGAAACTTTTTTGCAAATTTGTAAATTTATAAAGCCTGTTTAAAATTCTTTGCGGCTCAAAGCCTCTTTTAACATCAATCACAATCCGCATTCCTTCCCTGTCAGATAAATCTCTAATATCTTTTATTCCTTCAACTTTTTTTTCTGTAACCAAATTTGCCAAGTCTTCAACCAAAGTGGATTTTAAAACCTGGTAAGGAATTTCTGTAATAATAATTTGCTCGGCTCCGTCTTTTTTTTCTACAACTTCCGCTTTTCCGCGCATTAAAATTGAGCCTTTGCCTTGCGAATAAGCGGAAATAATTTCTTTTTGGTCGTAAATAATTCCGCCGGTTGGAAAATCCGGGCCTTGTATAAATTCAAACAAATCTTCTGTTTCTGCTTTTGGATGGTCAAGCAAATGTATGGACGCATCCAAAACTTCTGTTAAATTATGGGGAGGAATATTTGTTGCCATTCCAACCGCAATTCCCAAAGTTCCGTTTAACAAAAGTTGCGGCAAAGGAGCCGGCAAAACAACAGGCTCCTGTCTTGTACCGTCATAGTTATCAACAAATTTTACAGTGTCCCTGTCTATGTCTTGCAGCATCAGTTCGCCAATTTTTGTCAATTTACATTCTGTATATCTCATAGCAGCTGCTCCATCGCCATCAATTGAATTATGGACAAAAATTCCAGAAGCAAGAGCAAAATTATGAGTTTCTTCTATTGTTAGATCGTAAACATCTTCATGTTCATTCAAAAACTCTTTTTTAAACACTCTGTGGTTTTTATTTATTTCAAATAATAAAGAATTTTTGTCATTATTATAATATTTTCCAAATCCTAAATTCCATGTTGTAAAACATTCTCCGCCAAAAATATCAACTCTGGCTTTTTCATAATTTCTCTCGCTTATTTGTATATTTCTTTCTGACAAATATCGACAAATCCTTAAAAATTTTGTCTTTCCAGTTAAATTAGTTTTTCTTCTTTTATTGCTCGCAACAATTTTTTCATGAAATAACTGTCTATATTTCGGGTTTTGCCACATTTTTTTCATGGTTGCGGTTGCGGTTTTGCTTATCTCTATAATTCTTTCAGGATGTTCGGCTAAATATTTTTTATTCATTTCGCTCAAAAATACTCTCATTTTTTCTCTATATTCAGGTTTTTTCCAGTTCTTTAAATTTCTTTCAGTGTTTCTTTTCGAAAGTTCTTCTCTGTTGATTTTGTTTGCCCAAAATTTATTCCTGCCTTCGGCAAGATTTCTTACATAATTTAAATCAGTTTTATGTTTTTGAGATGTAAAATTGTAATGCGTCTGCCAATGCTCTTTCCAGCCCATCCTTTTTATATTTTTAGGATTATTGTTAAGTTTATTGAAATCTGCATGATGTCTTATTCTTCCCGATGATTTTTTATAAATTTCATTTTCTAAATTCCAGGCATCTGAAAGAACATGGACAAAATTCCATTCATTTGACTTTGGCTGAAAAATCATTCTATACCCAATCGCGTTTGCGTCGTCTTCTTTTGTGGAATATCTGAAATATGAAGGCATCAAAGACTCGCCGATTTCCAAATCTTTGGCTTCTTTATAATTACTGCTTTTCAACATAAACTTATGGTTAAGAGTGCATTTTATTTCTTCTCCATTATCCAATGTGATTTTTATTATTTCAGCGCTATCCCTAGTTTTTCTCGGTTTTTTTATCTCGGCAATTTTTATATTTCCATTTTTGTCGACTGTGTATGTAAAATTCTTTTTGCCAGCGTCGTATTCTTTTATAAGTTCTGCAAAGGACAGATCTCTACCATCTGTTAGTTTTACTTTTGTATCTTTTGTAAAACAACCCCAGTTTCCCTGGCCGTTTATTAAAGGATAACGCATATTAAAATCTTGCGCCATTCTAACCATAGACTCATAAACTGCCGTATCTCCGTGCGGATGATATTTTGCCAAAACGTCTCCGGTAACCGCAGCAGATTTTCTAAATTTTGCAGAAGCTGAAAGTCCCAGCTCGTTCATAGCATACAAAATTTTCCTGTGCACAGGCTTGAATCCGTCTCTTACATCGGGTAACGCGCGCGCCACAATAACCGACATTGCATAATCAATGTATGATTCTTTAAGCTCTGTAACAATTTCTCTTTGGGTTACATTTCCCCTTTTGCTGTCTCCCTGCTTGCCGTCTTCTTGAGCCTTTGGTTTAGATTTTTTTTCTTCCCTCGCCTCGCCAAAGCCTTCGGTGTCGGCGGGTTTTTTTTCTTCGTCTGCCATCTTATCTATTATTTTATAAATTTAAATGTTGAAATCATTAAGTCAAAAGTTTTTTTACAATCTTGCCCATCTGACAAAATAACTGGATAGCAATATTTTTCTTTTTCGCTGTATTTATCAAAAGTCATTTGAAAACTACATCCATTATGGGTTTGAGGGTCTTGTTCAATCACCAGCCCTCCGGGAGCTACTACAAAATGTAGTGGCCAGGTGTAAGCTGACCAGTCTGCAGGATATTTTATTTCAAAGTTGCACTGTTCCAGCGAGTCAACGTTGTAAGTTTTCCAGTCTGCGGTTTTATTAACTGTGGTTTCCGTGATCGGAATTTCTGTTTTGGGAGTTTGAATTTCCGGAAGTTTAATTTGGCCAACACTACTGCCTATTTTTGAAAAATTATTTATTGCTCCGTTTATCCAAAAAATTCCCATTGTAATTCCTAAAATACCAACAACCACCCACAAAATTATTTTCTTTTTATTATCCGGTAAATTCTGAAGTTTATTTAAAAATTCTTTAAATTTCATTATGTTTTTGTCATCCCCGACTTGATCGGGGATCCAGAGTACTACCACCCTAATCTGGATTCCCGCTTTCGCGGGAATGACACCACAAATTACGGCTGTAAAACAACAATTTCCATTGCGCCTTCTTTTGGCAGTATACTTGATTTTACGGTAAGTTTGTCTACAGGAGCAATAGAAGGTTTGCCCATTGCCTTTAAAAATTTTGAAACATCGTCCAGCTTGCTCTTTGATTTCGGTAAAGAAAAATGCATTGGAATTACAATTTTTGGATCAATTTGCCCAATTATTTTTTGCGCAGAAGCCGAATCAATTGTATATTCTCCTCCAACCGGAACCATCAAAACATCAACTGCGCCAATTTTATCAACCTGCTCGTCGGTAAGCAATTTTTGGCCCAAATCTCCCAAATGGCAAAAGCGCATTTCTTCAGCTTCTATTATATATATGGTATTTGGACCTCTTTCTTTGCCATTGACATCATCGTGAAAAGATGGAATTCCTTGTATAAAAACCCCCTTAACTTCATATTCACCGGGCCCTTCAACCAAAAACGGCTCGCCTTTTACGGCTTTTATATTATTATGGTCGTGATGCTGGTGTGAAACTAGTAAAATATCAGCTGAAAGGCTCGGCATTTTTAGACCGGTTTCTTCGTCGTATGGGTCAATTACAATGTCAGCTTCGTGATCTCGCGAATTAGAAACTTCAATTTGAAAGCAGGATTGCCCTGCCCATATTATTTTCGCCATATACTTTATTTTATCACAACCAAATTTTAACTTCAACACCTTACAATACCGCTTTAACGTGGTATCTTACATTATCGTAATATATGCACAATTTTTATGGGCTGCTGTTGCCCTAAAACAGCAGGAGTAAGCTAATGGTTCCGAAACCCAGAATTTGTCGCGGAAATGGAGATAAGGCTTATGGCAAGACATGTTGTGTTTGCCATAAAATAATTAATGCTGGGGAAGAGATTGTTTCATATGTTAATAATCCACGCTATCGGCATGCGACATGCGTTCCAAAAATTACTGTTGTCTCACAGACTGATGAAGAGGAAAGGCGACGAATTCTTACAGATGGAAAAGAGCTGGCAGATATAATAGATCAGAATACCAAGCAGAGCCAAAAACGGAATGCCAAAAGGCGAAGACGATAACGGGTGTGCATTCCTTACGATTTATGCCTTGTGGCGACACGAGGCTTTTTTTTATTACGTTTTTTATTGCGTTTGAATAAAATATTTAAAGAAAAGAAATTACGGTTTTTTGCCGTTCGGCAAAAAACCGTAATTAGTTGCTTAATTTAAGCTATAAATTTATGTTATAATAAATTATAATATAACGAATTTGCAGGATTTAAAAAGTTAATTATGGGCGTAAATATAGTTACTACAAAAATAATGTTAAAACTATTGCTCGGAGATTTTGAAAATGGGCCTCCGTTTACAATTGGCGATATTTTTGATTTTTTCAAAGAAGACGGGCAAAAAGATGTAAAAGCAGCCATGGCGAAATTAAAAAGAGAAGAATTTGTAAATCAAAAACAAAATTACGAAGGATCTGTCTTGGTCTCCCTTTCAGAAAAAGGAAAATTAAGGGCATTAAATATGATTTTTAGGAGATTTGATAGCAGAAAAGAGAAGTGGGACGGCAAATGGAGAATGGTGTCGTTTGATATACCCGACCATTGCACTAAAGGCAGAAAAGCGCTTGTATACAGGTTAAAATCAGCAGGATTTTACGAGTTGCAAAAAAGTTTATTTATATATCCGCACGATTGTGAAAAAGAGGTAAAAACGCTTGCCCATTTGTTTAAAATTGAAAAATATATCAGGCTCGGGTTACTGGAATCTATAGATAATCAGGAAATTCTAATCAAACATTTTAAATTAAGAGAGAAAATATAGAAAGAGAATAAATTACGGTTTTTTGCCGAACGGCAAAAAACCGTAATTTATATAACTTGGTGCGAATACGTTGGTGTAAAAACTACTGGCTTGCAATAATTAAAATATAGTGTATTATAGGGTAATTAGTAATTAACACTGCTGGCCTGCAGCAGAAGAGACAAATAAACAGGTGTTTTATTTTGCATTAATACTTATATGACAAAAGAAAATAATCCGCCAGCTGGCGGAAAAAAAACCGCAGAAGCAATTAATCCCCTTCAAGTTGGGGCTACTATTGAAGGAAAGGTTGTAGCAAGAGACCGCTCGTCTCTTTTTATTGATTTAGGAATTCACGGAACCGGCATAATTTACGGCAGAGAATTTTACAGTGTAAAAGATGTAATAAAAAATCTTGATATTGGAGATAAGGTTTTTGCCAAAATTGTTGAGGTTGAAAATGACGAAGGCTATAGAGAACTTTCATTGAGAGACGCCACAAAAGAAATTAGCTGGCAAAGATTAAAAGAATTAAAAGACAGCGGACAAATTTTGAGTGTAAGAATTACCGGCGTAAACAAAGGCGGACTTTTGACGGCCATAGACAATATACAGGCATTTTTGCCTGTATCGCAATTGGCTCCAGAACACTACCCCAGAGTAATTGACGCCGACAAGCAAAAAATATTAAAAGAATTGCAAAAATTTATCGGCAAAACTTTGGAAGTTAAAATTCTTGATTTGCTTGCTCAAGAAAATAAGTTAATTTTATCTGAAAAAGCAAAGTCAGAAGAAAAAACAAAAGAAACTCTAAAAAATTATTCCAAAGGCGACACAATTGACGGCGAAATAACCGGCATTGCAGACTTTGGCGCTTTTATAAAGTTTCCTTTTCCAGCAGAAAATAAAAATGACCAAATTGAAGGCTTAATCCATATATCGGAATTGGACTGGCAATTGGTTGAAAATCCGGCTGAAGTTGTAAAAGTCGGCGAAACTGTAAAAGCAAAAATAATAGACATAAATAACAATCAAGTTTTCCTTTCCTTAAAAGCGTTAAGAGCAAATCCTTGGGAAGAAATTGAAAAGCAATACAAAAAAAGCGATGTAATAAAAGGGAAAGTGACTAAATTTTCGGCTTTCGGCGCGTTTGTGGAAATAATGCCAAAGATCAGAAGCCTATGCCACATTTCCGAATTTGAATCAAAAGAAAAAATGGAAGAACAATTAAAACTTGGCGAAACTTACGATTTTCAAGTTTTGTTAATTGAACCAAAAGAGCACAGAATGAGCTTAAAATTGGTTGCAAAATAATTACTCAAAATTGCACAAAACAGTTCCCATTCGCGGAGCTGTTTTTTGTTGCATTTGACGCCCATTTTTACAAGATGTATAATTAATGAATTTAAAAAATAATTTTACAAAATTATGGCAGAGCCAGGAGAAAAATCAAAGTCAGCCGAGGAATACGCCGAAGAATTAACAAAGGCTATTTTTGGATCTGATGCAACTCCAACTACTGAATCAACCCCGGCTCCAACCACAGAGCCAGCACCCGTTGCAACTGCAGAACCTGCGACCATCGCTGTGCCGCCGGTAATTGAAACAAAATCGACAGGGCCCGAAGTGCAGCCGACTGAAGATCCTATCACGAAAGCGATAAGAGAAAATAAAGAACGAATAATAAAAGATCGGGAAGAAAGAGCCACTGCCGCAGCAGCGGCAAAAGTAAAACCGGCGATTACGCCTTCGCCGGTACTGGTAAAGCCTGCTGATGGAATTATTTCTGCTGAAGATCGAAAAAAAATTGCTAAAGACGAGGCAGAAAGGAAGGCGAAAAAAGCAACAAAAACTCCACCAACTACTGAGGCAAAACCAGAGACCACTCCCCCAACTCCAGACACTGCTCCGAAACCAGTTTCAACCACAGAACTCGCCGAGCCTGCGCCAGCAGAAGCTGAAACAACAATATCTGAAAGTCCGGCGGAAAAATATTTGAAAGAAAAACAAAAGACGCTTTATGAAAAGCTTACAAATGAAGCAAGGCTGGAAAAACCTTTATGGGAAGCCGGAGCAAAAATCTTAGATGCCGATATAGACCAAAAGCATGAAGAATTTTTGCTAAAATGGTTTAATGACAACAAAAATAGTCCGGAAATCCAAAGATTTGGCATTACTGAAAACATTTCCGATGCGCAAAAAAGAAAAATTGCCATTGATAACGGTGCATTTACAAAGCTAATTTCAGATGAAAAATATGCAAAAGAATTTCAGGAAATTGAAAACCTAAGCAATTTAAGGCTGGATTTTAATTCTGAAAATGTTTCGCTTGCAAGCCAGTTTTTAATGCTTAATCATTTAGAGCAAAAACAAAACCAAACAGAAGAATTTTTGAAAATCAGACTTGAATTGGCTAAAAAGGCAACAGGAATTGATATTGAAGCTACGGCTGAAAAAGAACTATCGGGTCCTGATTTTCAAACAAAAGAAAATTATGTTGATACGCAGACTGCAGGATTAGCGCAAAAAATAAATTCTGAAAGGAACAAAGAATTGGTGGACATTGAGTGGCACGAATATATGAGCATGGGAGAAAAAGAAAGGAGAGAATATTGCAGTGAATTGGGGTGGAGGCTGGAAATTCCCCGGAAAGTGTTTGACAAGCTTTCAAAAAATAAAAACTACACGCCAGAACAGGCAGACGAGGCATTTCAAAATTATAACCGCGAAATGTTTGGTAAAGCAATAACCATGATTGCTGCAAAAAATGGCATAGAGGGGCAGGCTTTTTACGGACTTTTAGAACAAGGATATAAACCGCACGAAGCTAAAAGTAAATTTTCTCTTTTTAAAATTTTTACAATGAAAATGTCGTGGACAGAAATACCCAACAAGGGCGGGTCTGTTTATGCCAGCGATGGAACAAAAGAAGGTTTTGCCAGTTTTCTGAAGAAAACAGGAGAAGATTATGGAAAAAGTTTTTCGGCAAAGGCAAAAGAAGAACTAGAAAATGAGTGGCAAAATAATTATGATTTAAAAAAGTCAGAGAGAATAATGGCAATGCTTTCGCAAACTACTGAAAATGCCAAAAAACACATTGTAGAAAATTATGAAGCAATAAAAAACAGGCTTATTGAAGAGGCAGAAACAAAAAGGGTAAAGTCAAAAACAGAAAAAGAACTAAAAGAAATAGAGAAAGAATTTGGCGATGACGGCAAGGCAAAAAAGCCGGAGAAAAGAAAAACCATGTTTGAAAGTTTTTCAGAACTTGCCGGCGATGCCTTAAAAGATGATGACGGGAACAGAAAAGGAGGATTAGAAAAACTTACAGGAGAGCTGAAAGATGACGCAGATATTTTAAGCGATTACTTTAATAAAAAGTTGGGAGTTAAAGAGATGACTTCTGCTAAATTAAAACAACTACTAAAAGAAAAAGCAATACCCGAGGACGATTATAAAGAAAAATGGAATGATGATTATGGATTACTTGATTGGTTTACCGGAGTAATGGTAGACAGATTATGGGAAGCAAAACCAAAAAAGAAAAAACCTGTAAAAGCTAAAACTAAATAAAATTTATGGCAAAATCTTTTTTATCAAATAAAAATTTTCAGGAATTTATTTCCAAGCTAAATATAAGCGAGGCAGATAAAAATATTTTAACTTCCAAAGTCCCCCAAATGGATAAAGAAGAACGTTTACAAATTTTGGAAGTTTTAAAAAATATCTATTTATTAGATCTGGAACAAACGCAAGCTTTGGAGAAAATCCAAAAAAATTGGCAAGATTAAATTAAAAGAGTATAATTAAATAATTATTAAATTATTTTTAAAATTATGGAAGGAGAACCTCAGCCAAATGAAGAAGCGCCCCAACAAGAAAATAGCGAAGCCGGAAAAAAATTAATTGATGTGGGAATAAGTCCTAGCCAAATTGAACAAATAAAAATACCTGGTACTGCTGTTGCGCCAACTGAAATACCCGCAGAAGATCCGCCGCCGCTTCCACAGGAAAAAGAGCAAGCGAGCATAGAGCAAGAACCACCTCCATTGCCTGAACAAGCTAAAGCTGTTCAGGAACTATCGCCTGAAGAAAAAGCAGAAAAGGCTGAAAATGCAAAAAATGAATTAATGAGTTGGACAAAAAAGTTAGAAGGCATAGAAGTAATGAATGACCATGAAAAAGAACGTAAATTAATTAATCATCCAAAATTACCGGAAGTTTTTAAAACTGCTACTGGAAGGGAATTAAAACCGGAAGTAAGAACTGTGGCAGAAGCAAGTGTTAAGGAAGAAAAAGTTAAAGATTTTTTGGCTGAAGAGCATAAAGAAGAAAAAATGAATGCAAGAATAGGCAAGGCAATTGAAAAAAGGAGCGATTCAATTTTAGAGCAAAAAAGAGGAGAAAAAACGCCGGAAGATTTTAAAACAGTAATTGATAATAAAATGAAGGAGCTGTTTGAAGCAGGCATATCAATTGAAAAATCAATTTTTTGCGAGTTAATGAATCAAGGGTACAAAATGGAAGACGCGCAAATTAAAAAAGGCGTGTTTCGCGGGGTAAAAGGAATATCTGTTGTGAAGACGTCTTTAGATGGAGTTCCGCAAAAAAATGAAAAACCAGTATTTATTGATCTTAAAAAAATTAGCGAAATACTTTTGCAGGCGGTAACAGATTTAACAACCGAAGGCGGAAGATTAGCAGAGGTTGAATTACAAGCAATAGTAAATAAAGGAAAAGAAAGGTGGAAACAAGAAAAGCATGAAGCTATAAAACAAGTAGTAAGAACCGAGGTTACAAAAATTACAACGGAAAGGCAACAAACTATTGAGACAGAAAAATTAAGAGTAGAGGCTCAACAAAAAGAAAAAGAAGCAATTGCTCAAGCCAAAGCTGAAAAAAGTGCAAAGCGAAAGAAAAAAATGACACGAAATCCTGCCATGCCTGCAAAGAAAAAACTTGCTACATCCAAATCAGTAAGAAAAAAAGTGAAAGCCTAAAAATAACTTCGCAAAAAACAGCTCTGAAAACGGGCTGTTTTTTAGTGTCATTCCCGCGGACGCGGGAATCCAGATTAAATTAAAGTACTCTGGATCCCCATTTCCATGGGGATGACAAGTATAAAATTATTTTAGTTTAGAAATTAGGTCGCGGAGTTCGACCGCTCTTTCAAAGTCTAAATTTTTAGCGGCAATTTTCATTTCTTTTTCTAAAAGTTTTTTATCGTGAACTAATTCAAATTCCGAAACAACATCTTCTTTTTTTGAAAATCCCCACTCTCTAATATCTGAAACAATTGTTTTTGGAATTATTTTATTTTTTTTATTGTAAGCTTCTTGAATTTTTCTGCGCCGGTTAATTTCGCTAATAGCAGATTGCATAGACATTGTTGTTTTATCTGCGTACAAAATTACTCTGCCTTGCAAATGCCTGGCAGCCCGGCCCATTGTTTGAATTAGGGTTGTTTTGTTGCGTAAAAAGCCTTCTTTATCCGCATCCAAAATTGCAACCAAGGAAACTTCGGGCAAGTCAATCCCCTCTCTTAATAAATTTATTCCAACCAGCACATCAAATTCTCCCTGCCTTAGTTTTTTTAAAATTTCCGGTCTTTCCATTGTTTTAATTTCAGAATGCAAATATTGGGTTTTAATTTTATGCTCTGTTAAATAATCTGCAATTTCTTCGGACAATCTTTTGGTAAGCGTTACAACCAGTACACGATGTTTTTTTGAAATTTCTTTCTTAATCTCTTCTATTAAATCTTTAATCTGATTTTCTGTTTTTTTTATTTCAATAGACGGCTCTAACAATCCGGTTGGCCGGATTAATTGTTCTATAATATTTTTACCGGTTTTTTGCTTCTCAAAGTCGGCCGGAGTTGCAGAAACATAAATTGTTTGTTTTTGTCTTTTCTCAAATTCTGTAAAAGTTAAGGGTCGGTTGTCCACCGCAGAAGGCAGGCGAAATCCAAAATTAATTAAAGTTTCTTTTCTTATTCTGTCTTGCGCAGACATTGCCCTAATTTGCGAAACAGAAATATGCGATTCATCAATAAACATCAAAGAGCCGTCCTTATTAAAATAACTGAAATAATCAACCAATGAAAACGGGGCGCTTCCCGGTTTTCTAAATTCCAAATGGCTGGAATAGTTTTCAATGCCGTGGCAAGAGCCAGTTTCTTTTAAAAGCTCTAAATCATAATTTGTTCTTTGCTCTAACCTTTCTGCTTCTAATAATTTTTTTTCTTTATTTAAAACTGCCAATCTTTCCTGCAGTTCTAATTTTATATTTTCAATTGCAATATTTATTTTACTTTGCGGAGCAACCCAAAAGGTGGCTGGGAATAGTTTGTAGTTTGCAATTGGTGTCATTGCGAGCGAGCCCGCAGGTCGAAGATCCTGTAAGGGCGAGCGTGGCAATCCAGAGTGTAACGAATAGATACTGTCTCCCTCAAATTCAACGCGTAATATTTTTTCTCCGGTAACAATATAAATTTCAATAATATCTCCCCTAACGCGAAAAGTTCCGGGCTTGAATTCTATATCATTTCTTTGGTATTGCAGGTTTGTTAAAAGCAAAATAAAATCTTTACGTTTTATTTTTTGTCCAATTTTTATTTCTAAAGAGACATTTTCATAATTTTCAGGCGAGCCAATGTTATATATGCACGAAACCGAAGCAACCACAATTACATCTTTTCTTTGCGTTACATCTTGCACGGCAGCGTGGCGTAGCCTGTCAATTTCTTCGTTTATTTTTGCGTCTTTTTCTATATATGTGTCGCTTTGCGGAATATAGGCTTCGGGCTGGTAATAATCGTAATAAGAAACAAAATAATGCACTGCATTGTTTGGGAAAAATTCTTTAAATTCTTGATATAGTTGGGCGGCCAAAGTTTTGTTTGGGGATATTACAAGTGTTGGCTTGTTTATTTTTTCAATTACATTTGCCATTGTCATTGTTTTTCCAGATCCGGTAACTCCCAAAAGCACTTGGTCTTTTACTCCCAATTTTAAATTTTCAGACAGCTGTTTTATTGCCCGCGGTTGATCTCCTGCCGGTTTGAATTTTGATTTTAGTTCAAACTTCATGTTAAAGTAATTATAACACACTGTCATTGCGAGGAGCCCGCAGGCGACGTGGCAATCTAGAGTATGTGATAAAACTCTGGATTCCCGCTTTCGCGGGAATGACACCTAAAAATATGATAGCATTTTTGGAGGGTAAAATTATATTAAAAAAAGATAAGTTTATTATTTTAGAAACAAATGGCGTTGGCTATAAAGTTTTTTTGAACCGCCAAACCTTATTAAAACTACCAGAAATTGGCCAAGTTATCAAGGTTTTTTGTTTTCATAATATTAAAGAGGACGTCTCTGATTTATACGGATTTTTAAGCTACGACGAGCTTGAATTTTTTGAAATTTTAAATGACATACATGGAGTAGGGCCAAAAGCTGCTTTAGAAATTTCTGTGCTTGGACCTTTAGAAAAAATAAAAGACAAAATTTTATCCCAGGATGAAAAACTATTTGCAGGCATTCCGGGCATTGGAGCCAAGCGCGCATCTTCTATTATATTAGAACTTACCGGTAAAATTATGGCTTCTCCCGCCAGAGCCAAGGGTCCAGTTGATGATGCCGAAGACACTTTAGTTGCTCTTGGTTTTTCGCACCAGCAAGCCAAATCCGCATTAGAAAGCATACCCCACGACATCCCGCCCGAATCCCGCGTCAAACAAGCCTTAAAATTTTTAGGAAAATAAGAGTCTTTACAAAGAAAAAATAAGGTGATAATGTAACAAAACCTCTTTAAGAAGCGGTTTTGTTTTTTCTGGTTCTTTCACAATTTGGAGGGCTTTAGGGTAATGGAGACTAATTTACTTGTTGAAGGCAGGATGGCAAACGGGAAAAGAGAAATTCATGTTTCCTTCTGCCACAAAAGAGCAGATAAAGAAATTATCATCTCTCACGACGATAATTTCCGACCCCTCTATGCAATTATCAGTGAAGTTTTAATTCCCATGCTTATGAAAGAGTATAAATTGGAAAAAGCTGAAGCAACAAAGCTAATTAACAAAGGTTTAAATTGTTGCGGGCTTTCTGAACTTAACGTGCCCAATGTGGCAAGAGTTTGTTAAACTTTGGGCGTTTTGTCCCGTCATTGGCGGGGCTTTTTTTTACGCAAAATATGTGATATTATTTGTATAGTTTCTGTCATTGCGAGGAACAAAGTGACGAAGCAATCTATAGTAAAAGTATAAATTCTGGATTGCCACGCTCGCTTCGCTCGCTCGCAATGACACCAGAGGGTATGATAATTAAAAGTTTAGTTAAAAAAATAATAGGAAAAAATTTGTTGAGCCTTTATCATTTTAAGCTGGCTTTGCTGGGAGCTTTTTTATTTGGTTTTCCAGGGTATAGTAAAAATTTTAAAATTATTGGAGTTACCGGAACCAGCGGGAAATCAACAACATGTGATTTAATTGTGCGAATTTTGGAAGAAAATGGAGAAAAGGTTGCCTCTGTCTCAACAATACGGTTTAAAATTGGAGAAAAAGAATGGGAAAATAAATATAAAATGACTATGCCCGGCCGTTTTGTAATTCAAAAATTTTTAAGCCAAGCAAAAAATGCCGGATGTAAATTTATTGTTTTAGAAGTTACTTCAGAGGGCATAAGGCAATTTAGGCACAAGTTTATAAATTTTGATACAGCGGTTTTTACAAATTTAAGTCCGGAGCATATTGAGTCTCACGGCGGGTTTGAAAATTACAGAAATGAAAAATTAAAGTTATTTAAAATAACAAAAAATATTCATATAATAAACGCCGATGATAAAAACTCAAAGTATTTTTTAGATATTCCTGCAAAAAAGAAAATCAGTTTTAGTTTTAAAGATGCAGAAAATTACGACTTTAAATTAAATTTAATTGGCGATTTTAATATTTTAAATGCTTTGACCGCAATTTCTGTTGCCAGAGCTTATGGCATTAATTTTGAAGTTTGTAAAAAAGCGCTTGAAAAAGCAAAAGGAATTCCAGGCAGAATGGAAGTTATTTCAAATCCGCCAGCTGGCGGACCAAAAGTTATTGTTGACTACGCTCATACGCCAGAGCAACTTGAAGCCGTTTATAAGGCTCTGGATTCCCGCTTTCGCGGGAATGACACGGGCAGGCTTATTTGTGTTTTAGGAAGTTGCGGCGGAGGCAGAGACAAATGGAAAAGACCGGTTTTGGGAAAAATTGCAGAAAAATATTGCAAGGAAATAATTATTACAAACGAAGATCCATATGACGAAAATCCAAATTCGATTATGGACGAAATCGAATCTGGATTTTTAAAAACTCGAAATTCGAAATTCGAAATTCGAAATTATGAGAAAATTTTAGACAGAAAAGAGGCAATAAAAAAAGCAATTAATATTGCAAAACAAGGGGAAACTGTTATAATCACGGGCAAAGGGTCAGAGCCTTGGATGTGCATTAAAAATGGAAAAAAAATACCATGGAGCGACAAGCAAATCGCAAAAGACGCGCTAAATAAAATTTAAAAATAAAATTTATGAAAATACAAGACATTTATAATTTAATGATAAAAATGGGAATGGATGTTGATTTTAGGGGCAGAGAAGGCGTGCAAAAACTTTTGGATAATAAAAAGAAAAAATTTGAGAAATTGAGCGAGAAAGAAAAAGAAGATCTTGATAAAGACGCTTTAGAAAATCCATATTTAGACTCTGGAGTTTATAATATTTCAGATGACAAAGAAATAAAAAGAGTTTTAGTGGGAATAGATATTTCACCGGCAGAAATTTTAATTGCAAAAGAGCTGGGCGATATTGATTTGGTAATTGCCCATCATCCTGTTGGAAAAGGTTTGGCGCAATTGGCAGATGTTATGGATTTGCAGGCCGATGTTTGCAATTATTACGGCGTGCCAATAAATGTGGCAGAAGGATTGATGCGCGAAAGAATTTCTGAAGTAGCCAGAGGAGTAAATTCTTCAAACCATCAAAGGACAGTTGACGCCGCAAAATTAATGAAAGTTAATTTAATGAATTCGCATACGCCTTGTGATAATTTGGCTGCCAAATTTTTAAAAAATTTGGTTGAGAATCCGCCAGCTGGAGAAAAACCCGAGACAGTCGGCGAGCTGATAAATATTTTAAAAGAAATTCCAGAATACAAAGAGGCGATGAAAATTGGAGTTGGTCCTAAAATTTTTGTGGGAACTGCAGATAACCGATGCGGAAAAATTGCTTTGTCTGAAATTACAGGAGGCACAGAAGGCTCCCCAAAACTTTATGAAAAAATGGCGCAGGCCGGAGTTGGCACGGTTGTCGGAATGCATATTTCTGAAGAACACAAAAAGGAAGCAGAGCTGGCTCACGTGAACATTGTAATTGCCGGGCATATTTCTTCCGATTCTTTGGGCGTAAATTTATTTGTTGACGAACTTGAAAAGCAAGGCATTGAAATTGTGGCATGCTCCGGTTTTACCCGCTTCTCAAGGGTAAAATAAAACATTGACATTTTTTGATTTATGAATAAAATAGCTATATGAGGGGGTGCGAAGTTTATCTTCAAGGACAGAATAATTTTAACGAGAAAGATAAAAAGTATATACCTAAAATTCATTGTCCGAATTTGGGCTCGAGAAAAAATCTTTTTTGTTAAAATTTTTTGCCCCCTCTTCAAAAAATACCAGGCATGCTGGTGTTTTTTGTTGAAAAAGTTTAAAATAAAATAAAAACTATGAAAAAAGACCAGCCTCGCCGAGTCAAGGCGGGAAAGCCAATTGGCAAAGTTACCCACTATTTTTCAGACATTCAAGTGGCGGTAATTAATTTGTCTGCTCCCTTAAAACAAAAAGATGTTATTAGAATTGTAGGCGGCGAAGCCACCGATTTTGAACAAAAAATCGGTTCAATGCAAATTGACCGTAAAGAAATAAAGTCTGCAAAAAAAGGCGATTCTATCGGAATAAAGGTTAATGAAAAAGTCCGCGAAGGCTACAAAGTTTTTAAATTATGAAATTTGTCGGAGATTTTCATATACATTCAAAATATTCCAGAGCTGTTTCGCCATCAATGGACCTGCAAAATTTGGATAATTGGGCGCAAATTAAAGGAATAAAAGTTTTGGGAACCGGAGATTTCACCCATCCAAAATGGCTTAACGCAATACAAGAAGAATTAAGGCCGGCTGAACCTGGCCTTTTTTCGTTTAAAAATTCCAATTCACCAACAAGATTTATTTTAACTTCCGAAATTTCTTGTATCTACAAAAAAACTGGGAAAGTTAGAAAAGTTCATATTATTGTTTTTGCTCCATCAATAAGCGCGGTTGAAAAAATAAATATAGCGCTTAATAAAATTGGAAACCTGCATTCGGACGGCCGGCCGATTTTGGGGCTTGATGCAAAAGAGCTGTTAAAAATTGTCTTAGATGCAAATGAAGATTGTTTAGTTGTGCCAGCCCATGCATGGACGCCTTGGTTTTCTGTTTTCGGTTCAAAATCAGGATTTAATTCTTTAGAAGAATGCTTTAATGAATACACAAAATATATTTTTGCAATTGAAACCGGGCTGTCATCCGACCCTTTAATGAACTGGAGGCTTTCGCAATTGGACAAAATTGCTTTAATTTCAAACAGCGACGCCCACTCTCCTCAAAAAATTGGCAGGGAAGCAAATGTTTTTGATACAGAAATAAACTATCAAAAAATAATGGAAGCAATAAAAACAAAAGATAAAAATAAATTTTTGCATACAATTGAATTTTTTCCAGAAGAAGGCAAATACCACAATGACGGCCACAGATTATGCAATTTGAATTTTTCTCCAGAGCAATCCAAAAAGAATAATAATATTTGCCCAAAATGTAAAAAGCCTCTGGTTATCGGGGTTTTAAACAGGGTTGAAGAATTGGCAGACAGGCCGACAGGATTTATACCCAAAAATGCAATTCCATTTAAAAGTTTAATTCCTTTAAATGAAATTATTGCAGAATCAATTGGAGTTTCAACGGCCTCAAAAGAAGTTGGAAAACATTATAATAATTTAATAAAAAATTTGGGGAGCGAATTTAAAATTTTATTGGAGTCAGAAAAAAAAGAAATAGAAAAATGCTCTTTGCCGGAAATTGCGGAGGGAATTATGCGAGTCCGTGATGGGAAGGTTTTAATTGAACCCGGATATGACGGAGTTTTTGGCAAAATTAAAATTTTCACAGAAGAAGAACGCCCGAATAAAAAGAATAGATTATCCAGCCAAAAAACTTTGCTATAAAAAAAGATACCCGGGCCGAAGCTCGGGTATTGACAGCACTATAGTAATCCGTATTATACTTTCAGAATTATAACACGGATTGTCGTGCTGTCTCTATCGGCTGCATCCAGATGCTCGCGTATGGCTTTTTCGGCCTCCGCGAAATCATCGGATTCGGGACCTTGAGCACTGCCCAAGGTCACATCACATAGCACTTCCCCTTCGACAAGGGCCTCAATTACTGCGCTCACTTCGCCGCCCTCCCTGTTGACAAAGGACCGAATCTGCAAGTTTAGATATTTTATAACGCCAGATTTTTTAATACAAGCCCTTTTAATTTGTTGTTAATAATTGCGGAGTAAAATATAAAAATTGAGTGTTGACATTATTAAATATGGAGAATAGCATTAATGTAATAATTAATTTAAAATGCCATGGACGGAAAAATTTATTATATAACAAAAGAAAAATTACATGAGTTAAAAAAAGAATATGAAGAACTGCTGGAAATTGAGCGCAAAAAATCTTTAGGCGAAACTGCTCCAAAAATTTTTGAATCGGAGGATTTAAATCCTGAATTTGTAAGCTTTCAAGAAGATATTGGATTTTTAAGATCCAGAATTGACGAGCTAAAAGGTATTGTAGAACACCATGAATTAATAAAAAGCCCGACAAAAGATAAACAGGGAATTGTTAGTTTGGGAGCTAAAGTAAAAATAGATGTAGACGGGCAAAAAGATGAATTTGTCATTGTTGGAACTCTTGAAGCAAACCCGGCTTTAGGAAAAATTAGCAACGAATCCCCTGTTGGGAAGGCTCTTTTAGGCCACAAAATAGGGGACGAAGTTTCCGTTTCTTCGCCCATTAAAACAACATATAAAATCAAAAACATAAAATACGAAATTGGATAATGGATAAAATTCTCACATTTTTTACAGAAATTGGAAAATTAAAAGAGTTGAAAAGGCGCGGCTGGGTTTTGAGGGAAATTAAAAATCCCGAGAGCGTTGCCGATCATATTTTTCGGGCAACCTTAATGGCTTGGGTTTTAGGCAGAAAAAAGCGCGGCTTAAATATAGAAAAAGTTATGAAAATGGCCTTGATCCATGATATTTGCGAAGTTTATGCCGGAGATACAACTCCCTACGATTCCATACTCCCAAAATCAAAAAAGGAAATAAGAAAGCTGCTTAGAACGTGGCCAAGATTTTCCGATTCGAAAAAAAAGCGATTGTCTGAAAAAAAATTCAAAAAAGAAAAAACAGCTCTGGAAAAGCTTACGAGAGGCTTACCCAAGGAATTAGCGCGCGAAATGATGGATTTATGGATAGATTATGAAAACGGCAAAACAAAAGAAGGAAGATTCTTTAAGCAAATGGACAGGCTGGAAAATTTTTTACAGGCAACAGAATACTGGAAAAAATACAAAAACTTATCTCAAAAATCATGGTGGGACCAGGCCCGAGAATCATTTGACGATCCTGTGCTGCTTGAATTTATGGAAAAGATAGATAAGCAATTCCACAAAAATTAATAACAAAGATTACAAAACCCCAAAATGGGGTTTTTCATTTACTTTTGGATATCTTATAATATAATATATAAACATGAAAAATCAGGAAATTGCAAAAATTTTCAATGAAATGGCAAAGTATCTGAAAATGGAGGGCGTGGATTTTAAGCCTTTTGCTTATGAAAAAGCGGCCATTTCCTTAGAATCTTTAAATGAAGATGTGGGAGAAATTTATGCGCAAGGAGGCATAAAATCCTTGCTGGAAATTTCCGGAATAGGAAAAAGCATGGCAGGGCACATAGAAGAATATTTAAAAAACGGGAAAATAAAAGACTACGAAAAAATGAAAAAATCCCTGCCTTTGCAAATTGATGAGTTAATAAGAGTTGAGGGGGTGGGCCCGAGAAAAGTGAAAATACTTTATCAAAAGCTGGGAGTAAAAAACTTGAAAGATTTGGAAAAAGCGGCAAAAACGCATAAAATAACTCCCCTTTTCGGGTTTGGAGAAAAGACGGAAAAAAATATTTTGCAGGGAATTGAATTTGCCAAAAGAAGCCAAGGGAGGTTTTTAATTAGTAAAATTTTACCTGTTGCTCGGGAAGTTTTAGAAAAAATAAAAAAATTTGAGGGAGTAAAAGAAGCGAGTTTGGCAGGATCTTTGCGGAGGGGTAGAGAAACAATTGGAGACGTAGATATTTTAGCTGTAGCCAAAAATGTAGAAAAAGCTATGGATTTTTTTATTGCTTTGCCGGGCGTGGAAAAAGTTTGGGGGAAGGGCGGGACAAAAGCTTCGGTACATATGGGGGACGGTTTTGACATGGATTTGCGGGTTGTTCCTGAAAAAAGTTTTGGAGCGGCTTTGCAATATTTCACCGGCTCAAAAGAGCACAATGTGGCAACAAGGCGAATTGCAATTAGTAAGGGCTTAAAACTTTCAGAATATGGCATTTTTCGCGGATCAAAAATGATTGCGGGCAAAACAGAAGAAGGGGTTTATAAAGCAATCGGCCTGCCGTATATTGAGCCGGAATTAAGAGAAAACGAAGGAGAAATTGAAGCCGCCCTAAACGGAAAACTGCCCAAATTGATTGAACTAAAAAATATTAAGGGAGACCTGCATTGCCATTCCAACTGGGATGGCGGAAAAAATTCAATTGAAGATATGGTAAAAACAGCAATGGAAATGGGCTATGAATATATTGGAATTTCAGACCACACAAAATTTTTAGCAATTGAGCGCGGATTAAATGAAGAACAGCTCTTAAAACAGCGCGAAGAAATTAAACAGCTTAATTTAAAATTTAAAATTAAAAATTTAAAATTTAGGATACTGCACGGATGCGAAACAAATATCTTAAACGACGGGAGCGTTGATATTAAAGACGAAATTTTAGAAAAGCTGGATTACGTTATTGCGGGCGTGCATTCTTCTTTAAAAATGGAGAAAAAAGAAATGACCTCGCGCGTCGAAAAAGCAATGAAAAATAAAAACATTGATATTTTTGCCCATCCAACGGGAAGAATTGTAGGACAAAGAGATAAATACCAAATTGATTTTGACAAAATTTTACAACAGGCAAAGGAAACCGGCACTATTTTGGAAATTAATTCATCTTCCAGATTGGATTTAAGAGATACATACATAAGAAGGGCAAAAAACAAAGGCTTGAAAATGATAATTAACACCGACTCGCACCGTAAGGACCATTTAAATTTAATGGAATACGGCGTTGCCCAAGCGCGCCGCGGCTGGGCCGAAAAAGAAGACATCGTAAATACTTTTCCAATTGAGGAATTATTAAAACACTTTAAACAAAATGCCTAAAGAAAAATCTGCGGGAGCCGTAATCTATAGAATGGAAAATAATAAAATTTATTATTTGCTTTTGCATTACTCGCCTTCTGAAAAAAGAAGACGCGGGCAGTGGGGATTTGCAAAAGGCCACGTTGAAAAAGGCGAAACCGACGAGCAAACTGCCATAAGGGAAATTACCGAAGAAACTGGCATTGAAGACATAGTAATAATGCCGGGATTTAAAGAACTGGAAAAATATTTTTTTAGGAAAGTTTACGGATTAAAAGGCGAAGAAAGAAAAAAGGCCCCTTGGATTTTTAAGTCTGTTATCTTCTTTTTGGCACAAACGCAAACAAAAGAAATAAAAATTTCCGATGAGCACATCGGTTTTGTCTGGCTGGAATTTGTGGATGCAGTTAAAAAGTTGAGCTTTAAAAATTCAAAAGAATTATTAAAAAAGGCGAATAAAGTTATTCGCCTTTTACCTCGTCAATAATTTTTATAAATACTTCCGGATATTCTCTTGCCAATGCAGATAAAACTTTTCTGTCCAATTCTATTTTTTTCTTTTTTAATCCATTGATCAGCCTGCTGTAAGTAATCCCATTTTGCCGCGCCAACGCGTTTATTTGTAAATTCCAAAGTTGCCTGTTTGTCCTCTTTTTTACTTTTCTGTCGCGATAAGCGTAAGCCCATGCATGTCTTAAAGCATCTTTGGCCAGTTTAAATTTTGACTTTCTTCCGTACTTAAAACCCTTGGCATGCTTTAATAAACCTTTTCTGTGCTTGCGGGCTTGTACGGCTCTTTTAATTCTTGACATTTTATTTTGTTAAAAACTTTTTTAAATGCTGCGCTTCTGTTTTTGAAAGCAGAATCCATTTGCGACCTTTTCTCTTTCTCTCACCGGTTTTTTTAGACCTATAATGGTTTTGTCCGGTCATTCTTCTTAAAATTTTGCCGTTTTTTGTAATTTTAAACCTTTTGATTAAGGCTTTTTTTGTTTTATTCATGAATTTATGTAGCGGAGCAAATAAATTCATGCCGCGATTGAAACATGATATATAGCATACACTGGTTTCAATTGCGGCGATGCCGCTATTTATTTTTTAATGTTTTGAGACAATCATTGTAAAACCCCTTGGTTCGCGCTTTAATTCTCTCTCCGTTTTAATTGGTATTAACAAATTTAATTTTTCTAAAAATAGTTTTACCTTATCTGTGGCAAATTGCCCCATTGCTTTTTCCCTGCCCCTTAAAGACATATTTATTTTTACTTTGTCTCCTTCGTCTAAAAATTTTTTAGCCTGTGTTGCCCGTGTTTCCATATCGTGAGGCGAAATATTAAAAGTAAGCCTTATTTCTTTTAATTCTCCCCCTCTGGGTTTTGTCATTTTTTTTTCCTTTTTCTGCTGGCTGTAAAGATATTTTCCGTAGTTGGCGACTCTGCAAACCGGCGGCTCAACTTTTTCTGTAACCTGGATTAAATCCAAGCCTTTTGATTTTGCCAAATCAATTGCGTTAAAAATATTCATCACTCCAAGCTGTTCGCCTGTTTCAGAAATTACCCGCACCTCTTTTGCCCGTATGAAATTGTTGATTAAAACTTTATTCAAATTTGTTTTTTATTTGTGGAGATGGCGATATTGAAATCGCGTCCAAATACCTCGTTAAAATACTTCTACAAATTTATCCTACTTTGGTTTTTGGGATATTAAATAAAAAGTAAGAAAAATCTTTAATATCTTATCCCCGGTTGCTTTCAATAATTTTTCGGGGAGAAAAAATTACCTATCCCGATAAATAACACCCTTGACCCATCTATCAGGAGTAAATGGCAAGGATGCCGCATTAAGCGAAAGCTAACGCGGGTTGCTTATTAAATAAATTAGCAATTATGTTTTTCCTGAAAGTTTTACCAGATTTCAGAATACTGGATTTGCATATTTTATAAAGAGCACTTGTCGAAACAATCATCCCCGTGACAATTCGCGGTTAACCTCTCTTTCTACGTCCCGCTTTTTTATTTTCTCTTTTTTGTCGTATTTTCTCTTTCCTTTAGCTAACCCGAATTCGAGTTTTATTCTACCATTGTTCTCGTATATTTTCAAGGGGATTAAGGAAAAACCCTTAGTTTTGGCCTTTCCTATCAAATAATCTATTTCTTTTTTGTTCAGCAAAAGCTTTCTCTGGCGCTCCTCACTATAGTCTGCTCCGGCATTATTGGGCTGGTAGGGAGGCACTTTTACCCCCACCAAAAAAGGCTCGCCGGAACTTAGCGCAACATAAGCCCCAGACAAATTTATATGCCCTGTTTTTATTGATTTGACTTCCTGCCCAAATAAAACCATCCCCGCCTCATATTTTTCCAGCACCTCATAGTCAAACCCAGCCTTTTTATTTTCCGAAAATATCTTCATGTTTTTATACTATCATATTATCACACAATATTGCTCTTGACAAGACCCCATAAAAGGTGTATAATTAATATAGCACAAATTGGAAATTTTACACTGAAATGCAACTTTTGCAGTTAATGTTTGTTCGCTGTTCAAGGGAAACCTCATAAGCTGACCTGTATCCGGGCGATTTTCTGTATTTGTTATTGAGTATGAAAAGGTGTTCCTGAAACTCTTCCTCTGTCACGTTTTTTAGATCGGTTTTCTTCGGTAAAAACCATCGTCTCTCCAATCCTTAGAATTTCCAGAATTTTTTTGGTTAATACTGCAGTTCGATTCATAAAAACCACCAGGGTTTCGTAGGAACACTTCAAGGATTTTTTAAAATCATCGTACACGGACTTTATCGCAAGCGCGAGTGCTGGTGTGCCGATAAACTGCGAGTGTTAGAGAATCGAGTTTTGAGATCTTGCGCGGTCGACCCGTTGGAGCCGGCAAGATATTAAGATTGAATTTTTTAACTAATTGAGTGATAATTTGTTTAAGATTGTCGTAAATCGTCAATTTCATAATCTTATACAAAAAGCGCCTTACGGTGCTATTTGTATTTTACCAGATTTTCAAATTTTAGAGAATTGGGTGAGTTTCGTAATTCAGAGCAAAGGAGAGCCCTTCCAAGTGTAAGGGGGCAGCTGAGTTCATGAAAACATAGAGTTGCAAGTTAAAAATATTTGGCTAAGAATATTTACAGTAGAAAAAATAATGCTGGGAATTGTAATATTTTTCCTATTAATAATTTCTATTGCTCTGTTTTATTTAATTTTCAAAAAAAGCAATAATCAAATAATAATAAAAAAATGCAAAAAATAAGGCTGGCTGTAATTATTTTAATAACGCTTTTGGCCGCATCAAATATTTTCATTGCCGCTCAATATGTTTTATCTCAAATTGAATTAAATCGCGTAAACGGGCAGCTGCAAGTTCAACAAGTCAACCAAAAATCTTTATCTTTTGCAAAGATTTTTGTTGATAAATTTTTGCTGGGACAAGGGACTGTCGGCTTTGAAGACAGGCTAAAATTAGAAAACGCGGTTAGAGAAATAAATGACCCTGAAATTTTCAGCCAGTGGCAAAAATTCACTGCAAGCCAGACGACCATCAGGCGCAAATATCCGCCGGAGAGCTTTTTAATCTTTTACTTGAAAGATTAGAGAAATAATTAATAAAAAAACTATTGCAAAGAGTTCCAAATTGCAGGATCTTCTTGGCCCAAAACCCAGGCGGAAAATCCCCTGAAATTATTTTTTTTAACAACATCCAATTTAATATTGAAGCTTCTTTGGTCTTCGTACCAAATTTTGTAATTTTTATTGTTAAAAGAATAAGTAAGCCACGACACCCCCATTTTTGCATCAAAATCTTTTAAATGGGAAAAATTTTGCATAGTGTATTCTACCAAACTATAAGACCCGCTGGAAATCCTTTTATAAGGCGTTTGCTGCCAGCCCCAGTAATAAAAAGGAATTCCCATAGATAATTTTTCAGCGGGAATTTTGTCTTTAACATAAGCCAATACGCGGTCTAAAAACGGTAAAGACGCTGTTGGACCCAAAGGTTCTGAATCGTCATAGGTCATTAAACTTATAAAATCAACTGCTTTTGCAATTCTGGCATAGTCAAAAACGCCTCCCCAATTTTTAAAAGCATTTGTATTTTCATAATCTACGCTCCGCGAAACTGCCGCCACGCTCAAAATAAATCCGTTTTTTTTCAAGCCTGCGGCTGCTTTTTCCACAAAAGCCGAATACAAATCTTTGTCTAAATAACTTATATTTTCAAAATCAAACTGCCAGCCGATATAGTTATTTTTCTTAGCAATGTAAATCAGGCCGGTTATAACAGCCTGCTGGTCTTTTGGCGAAACAAGTAATTTATGCATTACGCTTTGGGAAAATCCGGCATTTACAATTAAGGGCATCACTTTAAGATTTTTCTCTTTTATGACTGCTTTTAAATTATTATCAAACTTGCCGGCGATTTTCATTTTTGAAGTAACTGCAAAAAATTGCGGAGCTAAAATGTCAATTTTGTCCGCATTTTTTATAACACTTTCAAGCCCTTTTTTCTCAAAAGCCTCGGACAAATAAAATATTTTTTCCGGATTATAATTTGCAGGTAAACCCGCCTCCGCATCTCGCAATGCTCGAGCTTCGACGGGGCGCAGTAAAAAAACGCCAGATAATAATATAAGCATTAAAAATATCAGGATTTTTTTCATGTAATGGTATTATAGCACCTTTAAAGATTTCTGCCAGACGATGCCAGCTCACGACAAATCCCAGCGCAAACACCCGAAACAATTTTCTCATAAATTTATTTGACAGGACAGCCACCTGCTTTTATATTTCCCAAACTATCCCAGCTGCCTCCATTATACACTTTTTCAAATCCATCGGCTTTTAAAATTCGTACTGCTTCCTCGCTTCTGCTCCCCGAAGCGCAAACAACAACTGCAGGCACATCTTTTATTAGCCAGCTCATCGCCTTGCCAATTTCATCTAACGGAACATTCAGCGAACCTTTAATATGCCCCCCTTTATACTCTTCCGACGTTCTAACATCAATAATCAGCGCTCCATTTTTAATAATATTTTTCAAATTTTCCTCCATAATTTTTATTTTATTTACTTCTTTGATTTATGTCCTTAAAAGAATACTCCGTATTTCTGCGACCGCATTCTTATGGAGTATCACAATATCTCATGCGGCAATTTTTCCAAACCCAAACCTGTTTAAAGTAAGCTCAATATCTATAACCATAAATTTATTTTTTAAATTTATTTTATAGGCTCAACGCCGTTGAGCCGATAGATTCTGAAGTAATGGATTCTGAAGTATAGTAAGTTTTTTGCCTCGAGGCAAAAAACTTACTATTTTAGTCCTAGCTTTTTAATTAATTTTCCCCGACCATAAATTTATTTTTTACAATATTATTTTTACTACCTCTTTTTCACTCTAGTGAAAAACACGTACTATTTTACTCCAACATCTCAACTCCATTAAACTACAGTGCAATAACTGTTCTCGCACTGTGGTTTTTTAAGTTCTAATAAATGGTAGGCCACCACTTCACCAACCCACATTTTACCAATAGACTGATTATGTGCTACTTATTGTCTTAAATTTTTTTCTTCCATAAATATATCCACAGATAAGCCCACCAACCAGAAAAATAGGGAGAAAAATCCAATAGCTAAAACCAATGAATAAACCACAACCCAAAGGAGATGCATTACAGTTTGTTATATCGTCTGGCAAAAATTGAAACAAAATGTGCAGTGTTGAAAAAAACAATATGAATAAAAAATATCCTATAATAATACCTTTAAACAAGAATTTCCAAAGCATAGTTCCCCTTAGAAAATACCATATAATGCCCCAAATTCCTCCGTATATTACCATTGAGACAAAATAATATAAATAATCAGCACTAATTTTTTGGATCAGAAAATAAGCTGTTCTCTCATTAAGTAATCTAAGCGGCATAAATATGAAAGGGGTAAAAAAATAAGCAATTGCGTATAAATATTCTCCCGCTATTGCAAGAATTATATCTATGCGAAAAGTTATGAAATAATATCCAATTGATGGGCCCATTGACTTATAAATAATCTCAAGAAATAAATAGACAGAAGAAAGGAAAAAACCTCCCAATAATATATATTTTAGTAATTCTTTTAATTTATTCATAATTTTATAAGGTTTATTAAACTAGAAATGCGACAATAAGTAATGCGACGATGTTTAAGACTTTGATCATTGGGTTAATTGCCGGGCCGGCAGTGTCTTTGTATGGGTCGCCAACTGTGTCGCCGGTGACTGCGGCGGCGTGGGCAAAAGAACCTTTGCCTCCATGCGCTCCGCCCTCAATATATTTTTTTGCATTATCCCAGGCTGCTCCGCCGGTTGTCATTGAAATTCCAATAAATAGTCCTGTAACAATTGCGCCAATTAACAGTCCGCCCAATGCCTGAACTCCTAAAAAATAACCAACCAAAACTGGGGCCGCAACCGGAATTAAAGCAGGCAAAAGCATTTCTTTAATTGCCGCTTTTGTAACAATGTCCACGCATTTTCCATATTCTGGTTTTGCAGTGCCTTCCATTAAGCCTTTTATGTTTTTAAATTGCCTGCGAACTTCTTCAACAACCTTTCCGGCTGTTTTACCGACAGCTCCCATTAAAAATGAGGCAAATAAATATGGCAAAAGTCCGCCGATTAAAAGCCCCGCGATAACGCTTGGATTGGTCAAAGAAAAACTTTCTTTTATTTGTTCTGAATATGCCGAAAACAAAACCAATGCCGCCAATCCTGCGCTTGCAATTGCATAGCCTTTTGTAACTGCTTTTGTTGTGTTGCCAACTGCGTCAAGCGCGTCTGTAATTTTTCTGACGTCTTCGGGCATTCCTGCCATTTCCGCAATTCCTCCGGCATTATCTGTAATCGGGCCGTAAGCGTCAACTCCCACCACAATTCCAGAAATTGAAAGCATTGCTGTAACAGCAAGGGCTATGCCGTAAATTTCAGCCAGTTGAAAGCTAATAATTGTTCCTGCGGCAATTAACAAAACCGGATATGCAGTAGATTGCATTCCCAAACCAATTCCGCGGATAATATTTGTGGCGTGGCCCGTCTCGCTCGCCTTGGCAATTGATTTTACCGGGCCATAACTTTTTGAAGTATAATATTCTGTAATAACAAACATTCCAACAGCAATTACCAAGCCAACCAATGTTGAAAAATACAAATTGACTGCGGGAATTGCCTGGTTTGCCATTAATTTTACAATTACCGGATAAAATGCAATTGCCGACAAAATAACTGTGGCGGCAACGCCTTTGTACATTGCTCCCATAATAGATTGTTTTTTGCCTAATTTCACAAAAAAACTTCCAATTATAGAAGTCAAAATTGAGACTGATCCCAAAATCAAGGGCAATAAAACAAAATTTATATTTCTTGGAAACAACAAGGCTCCCAAAAGCATTGTTGCAACAGCTGTTACCGCGTATGTTTCAAAAATATCAGCTGCCATTCCGGCGCAATCTCCAACATTGTCGCCAACCTGGTCTGCAATTACCGCCGGGTTTCTTGGGTCGTCCTCTGGAATTCCTTTTTCAACTTTTCCCACCAAATCAGCTCCCACATCGGCGGCTTTTGTGTAAATTCCGCCTCCAATTCTGGCAAAAACAGAAATTAAGCTGGCTCCAAATCCCAAACCAATTAATCCTGAAATTCCAGTCCATAAATAATATGCGGAAACACTCAAAAGCCCCAAGCTTACCACCATTAGTCCTGTAATCAATCCTCCTTTAAAAGAAATGTCCAAAGCGCGTGCTAAGCCCTTTTTTGCGCTTTCAGCAACTCTTGTATTGGCTTGCGTTGAAACAATCATTCCAATAAATCCTGAAACTCCGCTCAAAACTGCGCCGATTAAAAATCCAATGGCTATTTTCCACCCCATAAAAAATAATAAAATAAATAAAACAATTCCAACTAAAGAAATTGTTTTGTACTGCCTTTTCAAATAACTCATTGCGCCCTCTTGCACAGCAGAGGTAATTTCAATTGCCTTTCCTCCGGCAACAGGAGCTTTCCTGATTTGAGAAGCCATAAACCACACAAACGCAATAGCAAACAACGAAACTATTATTGGAAAATATATTAAATCCATATATTTTATTTTTTAATAATATTACTTTTATTTTTAATTTTTCCGTAGATCAAACCAATAATAGCCCCGACGATAAAATAAAAAATTATACTTGAAATCAACAAAATTATTTGAAATGTTTGCAAGCTTATTGGACATATACTTCGGTCACCCATATAGCCGGCCAAAAAACACTTTATAGAAAGTTCTCGAATCAAAAGAGTTGATGGAAAAAGAATTTCTAAAATTAATAAACTAGAAAATATTGAAAAAAATCTATATATTAAAAATGCTATGATTATTAATAAATCTAAAATTATTCCTCCTTTTAGCCAATATGGCCAATTTTTGTAAAACATATTTTATTTTCCTATTCTGCCTGCCTCGTCCAAGCGTGGAGCGCGAAGGCGGGGGAAAATAGGATATTAATTATTTTTATGATTTTACTTAAATTATAATTGTATCCGCAGGTCTTGACAAGCGCTCTTAATTTGATATATTTATAATAGAGACGGAAGAATCCTGAAATTATGGGTTCTACTCTGTGTGTCAGAGAGAAGTTGCCGAAAGGCGGCTTTTTTCGTGCATAAAATATGATATAATTATTGTGGTGGACTTTTGGGCTCGTAGTTTCATGGAGTTAAAATTCCGTCTTTGACACACGGAGTAGCGGGTGCAAATCCCGCCGAGTCCACCCCAAAGAATCTGTCATTTTTTGACGGATTTTTTGTTACTCGGCTTTACTGCCTTAAATTCCATTTCTACTTCATTTCTCTGTTTACAAAACTTACAAACAAAATCGTTACCAAATCCAAATTGATATGGCAACCCTATTTCGTAAAACATTTCTTTTTTATTCACAAGGTTGTTTTCCTTTCCGCAATGGGCACAATTAAGTTTTTTTATGTAATATGTATCTGTCATAATTTCTGGATTCCCGCTTTTGCGGGAATGACACTGTATTATTTACGGTAGCTTTTTACCATAATCATGGTAGATTTTCACCATGACAACTTTATTCAGATTTTTCTTCGGTTTCTTCTTTTGGCTCTTCTTGCTCTTCCGGTTCTTCCGGAACATCGGCGGTTTTAATGTCTATTTTCCAGCCGGTGAGTTGGGCGGCCAAACGCACATTTCTGCCGTCTTTGCCAATTGCCAAGCTCAATTGGTCCGCTGGCACAAAAACAGTTGCCGTATTTTTCTCCTCAACTTTTACTTCAATAACTTTTGCAGGGGCCAAAGCATTGGTAATAAATTTTTCCGGCTTTTCCTCAAAAGAAATTACATCAATTTTTTCTCCTCCCAATTCGTTAATTACTGCCATAATGCGAGTTCCTCTTTGGCCAACGCAAGCTCCAATCGGGTCAACGCCTTCTTCATTGGAAACAACCGCAATTTTTGTGCGAAAACCCGGCTCTCTGGCAATTGCTTTTATGACAACGGAACCCGAAGCAATTTCAGGGACTTCCAGCTCAAATAATTTTGAAATTAATTTTGGATAAGCGCGCGACAAAATAATCACCGAGCCTTTTGGGCTGTCTTCAACTTTTAAAATGTAAAGTTTTAAGCGCTGCCCGGGTCTGTAAAATTCGCCAGGAATTTGCTCTTCTCTGTTTAAAAGCCCTAAAGTTTTTCCAATATCCACAAACACGGTGTGACCTTCAACCCTTTGCACAATTCCCGAAACAATTTCTCCTTCTTTTGATTTATATTCCGAAGAAATAACTTCCTTTTCCGCCTCGCGGATTTTTTGCAAAATAACCTGCTTTGCTGTTTGAGCGGCAATTCTGCCATAATTCTGCTTTGAAACTAAAGAAATTTCAATTTCTTCTCCTGCTTTGGCCTTTGGAAAATCTTTTTTGGCATCTGCCAGCATTATATGTTTTTCTTCGTTAAAAACATATTTCCTTGCCTCGCCGGAGCCTTCGGCGGAGGCGGGTTCGTCAAAGGGCACTTGCTTGTTGGTCTTCATTTCCTCAAGTTCTTCGTCGGTGTAAAGCATGCTGTTATCTACAACCAATTTTACTTGCCAAAACTTAACATCGCCCGAAACCGGGTTGAATTTTGCCTTTATTTTCTGGCCTTTTTCTCCATAGTCTTTTTTGTAGGCCGTGGCGATTGCGGCCTCAATTGTTTCTATTACTTTTTCCGGCTGTATGCCTCTTTCCTCTGCAATTTGAGCCAAAGCCCTTTGAAATGATTTAATGTCCACTTTTGTGAGCGAGGCGAACAAAAGTGCCTCGTGAATTAGGCCAAATAAGATTTATACCTTATGGCCTAATTCGCGCTGGATACCTTTAATACGCCGCTTTTTATTTTAGAAAAAATGCCCGTGTTCAAACGGGCATAAGTTCATTGCTTGATTATTAAATAATGTTAGCAAAATAAAAACCTCTTGTCAAATTTTTTATAATTATTTTGTTTTGTTTAATGGCGGATAAAGCTGTTTGTCAATTGTTCTTTCAAAGCAAACCCTGCCTGCAGCATGATCCCAATTTTGGTTATAACTGTCAGGCACGCCGGCAATTGGAAAAGCTCTTTTTGTTATGTCTTTGTTATTTTGTGAAAACTTGTTAAAGTTAGCGCACAATTCAAAAGACAAATTAGTTGCATCTTTTACAGAAAATTCATACGGTTGTCTTGTTTGCGGATCTGTTGGAGCTTTAAATCCGGAAATTGCATCGTTTAAATCTGCCAGAGAATTGGGCAATGCCTCTTTTCTCTGCCAATAATTTACAATCTGCGACTGAATATTAGATAAATCATTTACTCTTTGTTGGTCAAACTGGGCCAATCTGACGGAAGTTGGCGAACCAATCACAAAAAATGCCCCAACAACAACCGCTGAAACCAAAACACTGGTTGTCCATGCAAAATATTTTGCCAATTTTGTGGGGATTTCCCGCCTAACATCATCTAAATAATATCCAAAAATAATTCCAGCCACCAAAATTATTGATAATGCTTTTAAAATAAACCGCACAGTAACCTCTCCTCCCAAAAAAGCATTAATTACAAAAATTAAGTCCCCAATAATTACCAAAGAAGCAATAAACAAAGTTAGATAAATCAGCCATTTTCTAATTTTAGATTCTCTTACAACCGCTTCTTTGGCATAAATTTTATTCAAATACCACGAAACAGCAATAAAAACCGGAAAAACAATTATTATTGCCGAAACATTAAACCTTATGAGCGACAGCATATAATCTCCCCGATAAGCGTCTAAAGCGTCCGGGGAAAAACTATTTATAAATTGCCACAAAAGCGTGACAAAACTTACCGCGCTCCAATAAAGCGTGACCACTGCCAATAAGTGCAAAAACAAATCCCTTGGTATATTCCTTTTTATTATTTGATTTTCTTGTTCCATAATTATGAGCTATACAAAATTTTCACGATCGTAAATTTTATGTATGGCTGAAATTTAATAATATTTTATATTCTTTTTACTGTTTTTAAAAATAAAAATGCTATTGCTGCGCCCGCAATTGCTGTAGCTAATTGCGGCCAGCTTATCATTAAAAATACGTTTTTGGCGATTCCATGCAAAATAGAATTTGCCAAAATTGTTCCGGCCGAAAAAATAAAAATATATTTTATTATTGCCGCCGGAATTGCCGCAGCCCAGAAATTGGGGGGTCCGACCCCCCAATTTTTTATTGTTACAAAAACCAAGATTAACAATGCATTACCGGTCATTATAAATGGAATCATTGGGGCAATAGCCAAAGGCAAAAGCCCGGTATAAAGCGAAATTAAACTTGGAACTAAGCATAATAAAAAAGCTGCCTCAATTCCCATAATGCTTGCTGAAATAAAAAGCAAAGCATTTACAATTGACCCCGTAATTAATTGATTTCCAAAATAGGGAGCTACAACCGCAACTGCTAAAAACCCGCAAAATGCCAAACTTTTTGTCACTATTTTACTAATATTCAGCGAAATAACATTTTCTTGTTCTTCCATAAATTTATTTAATTATAAATTTTATTATTTAAATACGCTTTTATCATTTTCATGCTCGGCGGGAAAACCTTTTCTGGCAGGCTATCTAAATTATACCATTTCCATTCAGTTATTTCCTCTGGTTCCATTATTTTCGGCTCGCCTTCAAAATTTTCGCACAAAAAACCGATTGTCACATAATGATTATCAGGTACAATTTCGTCTGCGACACTAATTACTTTTAAATTTTCCGGACTAATTTTAACTCCAATTTCTTCAAGAACTTCTCTACAAGCTCCATCTTTTAAAGTTTCGTGAAAATCAAGTTTACCGCCGGGCATTGTCCAAGTTCCTTCGCCATGTAAATCACTGCTGGCTTTTTCTGCATCATCATTTCTCTTACCAAGCAAAACTTTATTATCTTTTAAAATCATTATCCCCACTCCAACTTTTGCCCTTTGTTTTTCTTCCATAATTTTATGAAATTAAACTAAGATTATTATTAATAACAATTGGCTGTAAAGCCTCAATTTCTTCTTTGTATTGCATTTCTGGTACCGTGTTTAGCAAAAAAATCTTTTTATTATTAACATACGCTTGACCCATTTCTATTAAGGTATTGCCACCGATATAATTTTTAATTCCGTTCTTGTCAAAATTCAAAACCAAAACCGCATCACTGTTAAGAATTTCGTTGTAGTGATATCTAATGTAGTCGTGCTCAATTTTAACTTTGGCGTGTTCTTTTTGCATTCTTTCCCAAAGCTCCGGCAGTTTGCCTGCGGCTCGGGCAACATAATGTTCGTGCAACTCGCATTCGTGTCCCAACGCCTTTAATTCATCCCTATATTCAACCATCTCTTTGCAAAAATAAGAACTGCCAACAATTGCTATCTTCATACTATTGTTAATCTATTTTAGATAAATCTCCATTTAAAGTTATAGAATCAAGCCCGATTACTTCCTCATAGTGCGGATGTTTCTCTGTTATTGGATTTAAAAAATATATCTTTTTGTTTAAAAAGAAGGCAACCGATAATTCCATTAAAGTATTTGAACCAAAATAACCAGTTATGCCTTTTTTCTCTTTATTAAATATCAAAACTGCGTCAGAATTTTCTATTTTTCTAAAATGATTTTTCGTAAAACTTGGTTTCATTTCTAAAAACTTTTCTCTTCCATAATCATTCTGATACTGTTCCTCAGTAACTAAAGGTTCAGGAGCAAAAACTTCAAAACCCTTACTTTTCAAAAACTCCATCGCCTCGCCCATTTCTTTAGCAAATGTACAACTTCCACATATTGTAATTATTATATTTTCTAAACTTTTAAGCGTTCTTTTATTTTACTAATATCTCCGTTCAAAATAATTGGCTTCATATGCATAACCTCAACCCAATATCTTGCAGTTTCCTTTGGTGGCGGCGGATATAACAAGAATATCTTTTGTTTCAAATAATATGCCAACCCGAGTTCAATTAAAGAATGAGAACCGATGTAGCCGTGCGTGCCATCCTTTGGGTGGTTCAAGAGCAAAATAGCATCGCAATTTTCCTGAATATCCATACAAGATTTCATAATATCTGTCCTTTCGCAATGGTCCATATCCTCATTTAATTTCAAATGAGGTTTTTCAAAACAATCATGAGTGTCTGGGGCGTAATCTGCTTCAAAACCCATATCCTCCAAATCTTTTCTTGTTTTAATTATTTCTAAGGCAAAACTCATACTGCCGGCAATAAAAATTTTCATGGTTTAAATAATTTTTAATTCTTTTAACCAGTCATACCAAATTGGTTCTATGCCTGGTGATTTTTCCCAATCCTTATTTGAAATATTTCCTTTTTTGTACTCCTCGGTTTTTTTAGCTAATTTATTTATTAAATCTTTTGAAAAAAATTTTGCTTGTTTTGTTTCATCTTCGCTTCTTTTTATTTCTCCCTCGGCCTCGATTTCATAAATTTTCCAATAGTGCCATGTTCCATTTTCCCTACGACACGGATTTTCCTTCCGGCCTTCAGCAGTAAGTTTCATATTTTTTACAGACAATCCAACTTCTTCCTTTAATTCCCGCTTCGCCGCATCTTCAAAAGAAATGTCTGTGTCAACATGGCCTGCTGGCGGAGCAAATCCAAATGGAAATCTCTTTCTTTCAACAAGTAAAATATTTTCACCGCTCCAAACCAACATTCCTACACTTGTGTGGTCACATTGTTTTATCATATTTCAACGCATTATTTATTACACGGACACTGGATTGCCACGCCCCGTGCGCGGGGCTCGCAATGACACTAAGTTAAAACTAAGATAAAGCTGGTGTTTTGGGAGGATTTTAGGGAATGCGCAATATTTTTTTCCATTTTGATAAATACGCCCGGTAGCATTTCAATATTTTCTCCGGCATAAGTAAAAACGCCCTTTCCCTCAATTACATAAACAAAACCCTGTTTTGTTGAAGTATGCTCTGAAATTTCTGTGCCTTCTGCCATAGAAAACAAAGTAATATCAAGCTTTTCGCTTTTCTCAATTACTTTGCTCAAAATTCCTCCGGCAGAATATGAAATATTTTCTTTTAAATTCATTTGCTTTGTCATTCCGGGCTCGACCCGGAATCTATAACTTTGTTTATTCCACGGACTCTGGATTCCCGCTTTCGCGGGAATGACACACCTGTAGCGGTTTTTTGCCTCGAGGCAAAAAACCGCTAATTTAAAAATTTGTTAGTTTGGCTTCGCCATGATTTCCTTTCTCCTCATCATTTTCGTCTTCAATTTCTAAATCATCTTCTGATTCTTCGTTATCTGGTGACTTTAAAAATCCGCCGGCTTGCAATTCCCAAAGCTTCTTATATAGGCTGTTTTCTTTTTCAAGCAAATCCTTATGACTGCCTTGTTCTATAATTTTTCCTTGGTCTATAACTATAATACGATCCATTTTTTGGATTGTAGACAGGCGGTGGGCAATTACAATTGTTGTTTTGCCATGCATTAAAGTGCTCAAAGCATCTTGAATTAGCATTTCAGAATGCGAATCTAAGCTTGAAGTTGCTTCATCAAGCACCAGAACCGGAGCATTTTTCAAAATAGCCCTGGCAATTGCCACCCTTTGGCGCTCGCCTCCTGATAATTTAATTCCGCGTTCTCCCACAAAAGTATCAAATTTATAGGGCAAATTGGCAATAAAATCGTCGCAGTGTGCCAATTCCGCTGCCCTGGCAATTTCATCCATTGTGGCTCCACGCGCGCCGTAGGCTATGTTTTCTGCTAATGTACGATGGAATAAAATTGGGTCTTGGGGAACCATTGAAATGTTTTGGCGCAGGCTTTCTTGCGTTGCTTCCGCAATATCTTGTCCGTCAATTAAAATTTTGCCGGCGGTGGGCGAATACAGCCTCAAAAGCAGCCTTACAAAAGTTGTTTTACCAGCTCCCGACGGCCCGATCAATGCCACCTTTTCTCCGGGCTTTATTATTAAATTTATATCTCCCAGCACTTTTCTGGTTTCATTAAAATTAAAACTTAAATTCTCAAATTTTATTTCTCCTGAGCTAAGCTCAAGAGATTTCGCGGCTGGAATATCCACAATTTCATGAGGCAAATTTAAAATTTCCACCATTTCTTTGGCATCGGCATAAGACTGGTATGCATATCTTATCACGCGGGTAAACCCCCAAAGCTGGTCAATAAGATTTAAAATGTAAAACTGCAACATAACAAAAACTCCAACTGTAACCAACCCCTGCTGCCAATATTTTATTGCGTAAAAGAATAAAATAAATTGTATCGCAAATCCCAAAAAAGCCTGCGTTGCTTCCATTATAGAATCCAAATTCCATGCAAAACTGGTTACTTTTGCCTGCTCGCCAGTAATTTTTTTATAACCTGTTGATTCAAAATTATAACCGTTAAAAAGCTGGACATTGTTTTGATTTGAAATTGTATCGGCCAGATAACCCGTTGTTTTTGAATCAATTTCTGCCACCTTGATATCATATTTTAATTTCCACCTTGAAAAAATAATATTAAACAGCAAAAATATTGTCACCCAAATAAAAATAATCAAAGTTATCCATTTATTTATAAAAAATACAACTATAAGCACTGAAATAACCCTTACCACCAAAGGCAAAACATCCCAAATTAGCCTGTCGCTTAAAGTTTCAAACGACCTGGCAAAACGGTTGACTCTCTGCACCAAACTGCCCGCAAAACTGTTAGTAAAAAAACTGTATGAATGTTGCATTAAATAGTCGTAAGATTGCTGTTTTAGGCGGGCAATTGCTGTTGGCTGGTAAATATTATTTGCGTAAGTGGCAATTCTGTAGCCAAGCCAAACAACGCCGTCTAAGACCAAAACTTCCAAAATTATAAAAACCAGTTGGCGGGCAACTTCACCTTTATCTCCCGCGCCGGCGATTACATCAAAAAATTGTTTGTAAAAAATCGGCACAATAATTGTTGTAACGCTGGCGGCAACCATTGAAATAAATATAACAAAAAGCCACCACTTTTGCGGTTTTATTCCACGCCAAAAAGCGCGTAAAACATCTTTAACTTTTACCTCCGGATAAATTATTGATTTTTGCGCTTTTTCTTGTGGCATAAAATTTTATTATTCTAAGATTTTAGTCAAATCTTTTTTAAACTGATTAAAATCCTGAAATACAATGCTTTTTATTCCAAGGGCTTCGGCTGATTTTGTGTTTCTTTCTTTGTCGTCAGTAAATACTGCTTCATCTGCTTTTACATTTAATTTTTTAAGGGCGTGCTGGTAAATCTTTGGGTTTGGTTTTGATATTTTTAAGTTATATGAGTTCACGACGATATCAAATAAATGATAAATTTTAAAAACGTTTTTTATTAGGTTTTCCAGTTCTGAATTATAATTTGATAAAATAGCCGTTTTATATTTCTTTTTTAGTTCCCCTATATAATCTATCATTTCCGGCCTAACACGCACAGTTGATTTTACCTCAAGAAGAATATCATTTAGTTCTTCCGCCGCCAAATTTATTGACGGCTTGGTTTTTTCATAGAACTCAAAAATAGTCTCGTATTCGGCAAGGTTAGCTCCATGGTTGTATTCGTCCAGGAGCTTTTCAAGCGAGCCATCCTCAAGTGAGTGTTTGATTTTGTGTTTTTCGTATATTTCTCTATTTCTGGTAACAATAGGTCCGTCAAAATCAAAAATTATTGCTTTAATTTCATTTTTCATAAAAATCTTTTATTCGTGAATGCGTACCCGGAACTTGATTTCAGATACTTTTCAAAATTGTATGCTTTTGCTTTTTCTAAAAAAGCACAATACCAAATTAATTTGTATGGTCTTTTTGAATCAGAATATTTTGCATTGCCAGAATTATGTTCTGCCAAACGCCTTTTTAAATCAGAAGTAACTCCAATATATCTACTTTTATCTTTCTCACTTTGCAAAATATATACGTAAAACATAATTTACAGCCCCACTTCGCAAGGCCACACTACGCCAAGGCTTCGCGTGGCATGCTTCGCGGGACACCACTTCGCTTTAAACTTATCATCTATTATTATCGGCTATATTTCAATGGTGCTTGCACCGCGTAGCTCTGAGTAATCTCAGAGCGAAGTGGTGGACCTGGGCGGAATCGGACCGCCGCCTCGTCAATGCGAATGACGCATAATACCACTTTACTACAGGCCCGAGCCACATTTTGCTTTCGCAAAAGTGGAATTTTCGATTTTCATTTATCAATTTTCAAATATTTTTCATTTTCCAAATCTTCATTGGCGCAAAAAACAGTGTAGTCAATTAGAATTTCCTCTCCTTTTTCGATATCCCTTACAGCAACATCATTATCTCCAATTGTTTTAATATTTGGATTTTTTGAATGGTTTATAAATCTTGTGTCGTCTAAACATAAACAATGCAATCCGTCTTGTTTGTCTTTATATGCATACTTTTTAATTTGCCTAAAACTTTCTTTGCTTAATTCTTTTTCCATTTGTTTCCACTGCTCTTCAAAATATTTTGCAATTCCAAAATTATCGTTATTTTTTATAACAATTGTTCCTTTTTTAATATCTTCATTGGCAAACAATCCAATGCCTTCAATTTTTGAAACGCCAAGGTTTGTCTTCACTAAAATCATAATTTTTACTTTATGTTTTATTTGTCATACTCTGGATTCCCGCTTTCGCGGGAATGACACTAATCGTTTTGTTGATGCCGGCAAAACGATAAATTACCATAAAATCTAGCACCATTTTGTTGTCGTCAACAAAATGGTATTTACAAATAAATTATTTATTGTATAATTCGGCGCACTCAGAATCGAACTGAGGCCGCAGACTCCCGAAGTCTGCATACTACCACTATACGATGCGCCGCTGATATAAATCTACCTTATTATTTAAAATTAAAAATTTAAAATTGAAAATTCCAGTCCCGCCGCAGCGGGATCTGGCTACGTTACCCAATATTTTTGTTTAGTCATTGTGTCTTCTTTGGTTTCAATTTCCGACTTTTCCTGTTTTGACTTTTCAGACAGTTTCTGCAGTTCTTTATCGCTTAATTTTCCCAATTTTGCAACCTCTTTTTCCAAAAATTCATTATTGTTCTTTTTTGGATCGTCTAAAACATAACCCAATAGGACATTTAAAATTTGCCCTATCTTGGGCCCTGGCTTTTCACTCAAAATTTTCATTATGCCCTCCCCGTTTATTTTCAACATTTTAGCAGAAATCGGGTCTTTGGAAACTTTTTCAATTAAATATTTTAAATGGCGCAGTTTATACGGCTCGGCTTTTGGCACGCCAGATCCAATTCTGTCTGCCTGCCTTACCTGTAATAATTCTTCCATATTTTCTGGCCCCACATTTTTTACCAGCCTTCTCACAGACGCTTCGCCAACTTCATCAACATTATAATAAAACAAATGAAAACGCACTAATTTTGTAATTTTTTCAACATTTTTTTTTGGAAATTTCAAACGATTCAAAATTTGAAAAGCCATTTTAGCTCCCACAATTTCATGGTTATAAAATGTTGCGCTTTCGCCCTCGCCGGTTTTCACGCGGGGCTTAGCAATATCGTGCAGTAAAGCCGCCAGTCTGACGTGCATATTAAAACCTTTTTTGGCAGCGTATTCTAAAGCTTTTACCGCATGCCAATAACAGTCGTAAATGTGATGTTTGCTTTGCAAAACTCCGTAATTATCCAGCAATTCAGGCACAATATATTTTAGCAAGTCCAACTCGCGCAAAAGCTCTATGCCATGAGCCGGGCCGGTTGCCCCGCTATCGTCCGCAGACGATTTTGCGGGGTCAGCCATAATTATTTTTACAAATTCATCGCGGATTCTTTCTTTTGAAATAGCTTCCAGCCAAATTGCATTTTTTTTAATTGCCTCTTTAGTTTTCTCTTCAATTTCAAAACCCAAAATTACAGCAAACCTTACTGCCCTTAACATTCTTAGCGCGTCTTCATTAAAACGTTCTTCCGCGTTTCCCACTGTCCTGATTATCTTATTTTTTAAATCTTTTTGGCCATCAAATAAATCAACAATTTTTTTCTTTGCATCCATGGCAATCGCATTTATTGTAAAATCGCGTCTAGCTAAGTCGTCTTCCAGCTTTTCAGCATATTTTACTTGGTCAGGATGGCGCTTGTCAGAATATTTTGCTTCTAACCTGTAAGTTGTAATTTCTATCTCCCTTGGCTCGCCGAAGCCCTTGCTCGCCTCGCTGGAGCTTTGGCGAAGCGGGGCGAAGGCGGCGACTGTCCTTACAGTAACTGTCAAAAAATTATTCTCATAAAAACTGCCTGGAAATACTTTTTGAATTTCTTCTGGTTTTGCGTTTGTGGTTACGTCCCAGTCATTTGGCTCTTGCCCCAGCAAAAAATCACGCGCGCATCCGCCTACAATAAAAGCCTCAAAACCGGCTTTTTCCAGTTTTTCTATAACATTTTTTACTTCTTTTGGAATTATCATTATTTTTCCATACTACTCTAAAAATTGATATTTTTCAACAAATCTGGTAAAATAATACAAGTTCAGTAATTATTTGCCCCCGTAGTTGAATGGACACAATATTGCGCTTCGAACGCAAAGATGAGGGTTCGATTCCTTCCGGGGGCACCAGCGTAATTTTCAATTTTCAATAATCATGAAAAATAAATTCTTACCGGTAATTTTATTTTTATTATTTTTATTTCCAGTTTTTGCTTTTGCTCAAGGATTGGTGCCTTGCGGAAACGCTCCTGACGGAAGTGATGCCTGTACAATAAATGATTTTTTTATTATGCTGGTAAGGGTTTATGATTTTATTGTTAAAATGATTGCGACACCGCTGGCTGTTATCGCGCTTATTGTGGGAGCAATTTTAATGATGGCTTCGGCGGGAGATCCGGGCATATTTGGCAAAGGCAAGGAGATTATTAAATGGGCGGTCATAGGATTGTTTCTGGTTTGGGGATCATTTTTAATAATTGACTTTATCTTAAAAACAATTGGTTTTCTCGGAAACTGGTCAAGTTTATAACAATTCATATTACGCCTCCATAGCTTAATGGTAAAGCTACCGACTCTTAATCGGCTGTTCTGGGTTCGATTCCCAGTGGGGGCACACTTCGACAAGCTCAGTGCAGGCTTTACAAAACAAAATAAATAGAGTAGAATAAACATATTACACATAAAAACAGCGGCATCGCCGCAATTTATACAAATGTATTTGATATATCGTGTACAAATTGCGGCATGAATTTACTCGCTCCGCTACATAAATTCAAATGGCTTTAACAACCAAAGAAAAAGCAAAGATAATAAAAGAAATTGGCTTAGATGAAAAAGACACAGGGTCATCTGATGTCCAAATTGCCATGCTTAGCAAAGAAATAGATAAGCTGGTTTTGCATTTAAAAAAGAATGCCCAAGATGTGCATTCAAAAAAAGGCTTGATTACAATGGTTATTAAAAGAAAAAAATTGCTGGCTTATTTAAAAAAAACATCTGAAAAAAGATATCTGGCAATTATCAAGCAAATAGGTCTGAAAAAATAATTATGCAGCCAAAACCAAAAGAACAAAGAGTAGAGGTTTTAATTGATGTTCAAAATTTATACCACTCGGCAAAAAATCTTTACCACGCAAGAGTTAATTATCAGGAAGTTTTAAAAAATGCAATTAGCGGAAGAAAGTTTATTCGGGCTTTTGGTTATGTTGTGCGCACAAAAACTGGCGAAGAAACGCCGTTTTTTGATGCTTTGGGCAAAATTGGCATTGAAACAAGGGTAAGAGATCTGCAAGAATGGTACGGTGGAGCCAAAAAAGCAGACTGGGACGTAGGCATTGTAATTGACGCAATTCGCACAGCTCCCGGGCTTGATGTAATTGTTTTGTGCTCGGGAGACGGAGACTTTATTGCATTAGTGGAATATTTAAAAAACCAGGGAAAACGCGTGGAAGTTATGGCTTTTGGAAAAACCACTTCGGCAAAACTTATTGAAGTTGCCGATGAATTTATTGACCTTGACGACGGCCTCCCCAAATTCTTACTAAAAAAATAAATTTTAACCTTGCTATTGACAGGGGAGTATAATATGCTAATATTGAATTAGCAACGCCCCAGCCAGCCGTAAGGTCCGCTGGGGTTTTAATTTATGCAAACGATACTTTTTATAGACGGACGAAATTTTATCAGCAAGATCGAATCAATTTTTGATAAAAAAGATATAGATTTGTCTATTTATAATTTTACAGGACTTTTAGACAAGGCTCTTTCAGGAGTAAAAATTGATAGAAAAATATTTTATATTGGCCGAGTAATAAACCACGAGGAAACAAAAGAAAAATCAACAGAACTTATACAAAAACAAAGATTTTTAAAAACTAATTTAGAAAAGCAAGGATTTGAGGTAACTTATGCCGGGCATGTAAGGGGAAATGAAGCAAGCTGTCCAAAAGGACATAAATTCCTGTTATTTAGAGAAAAGGGTGTTGATGTCAGAATTGCAGTTGATATGATTTCTCTCGCCTGCGACCAAGTATTAAATACAGCAGTTATTGCTAGTTCTGATTCCGATTTACAACCAGCCATAAAAGAATTAGAAAAAAGAAAAGTAAAACGTATTTATTTAGGATTTGAAAATTCCCCCAACAAAGGGTTGACATTCACCACAAACCGCACAATTCTTATCAGAAATTCAGAAGTATTAGAATTTATGCCAAAAACTTTAATTTAGAACGTTTATTAAAGTAAGGGAGCTTTTAGAAATAAACGAGGCATTACAAAGAAAAGTAATGGAATTGGAGAAAAAATATGGAAAACATAGCGACCAAATAAAGAAAATATTTGCAACATTAACTTTATTATCATTAGACGAACCAAAAGAAGAAATCGGTTTTAAGAATTAAATAATTAATTGCGGGGAATGTAATTGATTTTTAAGGGAATTTCTGGTAAAGTTAAGGCGTAACAAAGATATAAAAAAATATGGTTTCATTAAATATAATAATAAAACAAGGTAAAAAAAGCCACAAAAAAATGGTGGAATTTGATGTGGATCAATTTGAAAGACTTGCCGCTGCTTTTGGCATGTTTAATCCTGATTTTATTAAAAGATTAGACAAGGCAGAAAAAGATGTTAAAGCAGGAAGAATAAGAAAGATAAACTCATTGAAGGACTTAGATAAATAATAAATGGAAATTTTTACTACCGAAGATTTTGAAAAAGATTACTCTTCTTTGCCAAAAGAAATTCAGAAAAAAGCAAAAAGGCAGGAAAATATTTTTAAGAATAATCCATTTTATCCGTCACTTCGCACCGAAAAATTAACTCCGAAATCAAGAGAAGCATGGAGTTTTCGTGTAGATAAAAAATATCGGATTATTTTTAGATTTCTGGGAGAAAATAAAATAGTTTTTATAGCAATTGGTCCGCATGATTGGGTTTACAAAATAAATTTTTAAAATTAAATAATTAATTGCGGGGTGCTGATATACGAATTTACACCAACGCTACAAATAATTCATTTGTATCATTGGCGTGTCATTGGTATATTGGCATCGCGCTCGCGAAGCGATGATAAAAGATACGTTTGAGATAAAAGTTGGCGAAAAGCCAATTATAATTAAAACTACCAACTGGACCGAGCAAGCCTCGGGAAGTTGTTTGGTTTCTTGCGGAGAAACAGAGGTTTTGGTAACCGCTGTTTTGAGCCCGTTTTCAAGGCCGGACATAGACTATTTTCCTTTGACAGTTGAATATGAGGAAAGGTTTTACGCAGCCGGTAAAATTTTCGGCTCGCGGTTTATGAAAAGAGAATCCAGACCTACAGAAGATGCAATTTTAACCGCCAGAATGATTGACCGCGCAATACGGCCATTGTTTCCAAAAGATTTTAAAAAAGAGGTGCAGGTTGTGGTAACTTGTTTGTCTTGGGACGGTGAAAATGACCCGGATATTTTGGGAATGATTGGAGCTTCTTTTGCATTGGCAATTTCAAATATTCCTTGGAACGGGCCTTTGGGAGCAATTCGCGTTACAAAAAACGGGGAATGGAAATTTAACTCAAATTATTTGCAAAGAAAAGAAAGTGATATGGATTTGACTTTGTCGGCTATAGAGAAAGACGGCGACATTTTAATAAATATGATTGAAATGGGAGCAAAAGAGGTTTTGGAAAAAGATGTTTTGGAGGCATATGAAATTGCAAAAAAAGAAATAAAAGAAATGATTGAAGTCCAGTTGAAAGCCGTTAAAAAAATTGGAAAAGAAAAAGATGTTTTTGAGCCTGCTGTTGAGCTGGATATTGAAAACGAGATTAAAGAATGGCTGGGAGATAGGCTTGAAAAAGCAATAAACAACGCTCCTAAAAGCGAGAAAAATTTAGGATCAGCAGAAATTTTAAAACAAGAATTGATTAAATATTTAGCTGAAAAGCATCCGGGAGAAGGCAAGGAGAAGCAGGTTTTGGCTTTTTTTGAAAAAGAAATTGAAAAAATAATTATCAAAAATATAATCGAGAAAGATTACAGGCCCGACGGCAGGAAATCAACAGACATCAGACCTTTGTCTTGCGAAGTTGCGGTTTTGCCAAGAGCCCATGGTTCTGGAGTATTTTTTAGAGGGCTGACAAGAGTGCTTTCAATTTTAACTTTGGGCGGTCCGGGAGACCAGCAAATTTTGGAAGGAATGGAGTTTGTGGGAAAGAAAAGATTTTTGCACCATTATAATTTTCCTCCATTTTCTTCCGGAGAAACAGCTCCAATGCGAGGCCCAAAAAGAAGGGAAATTGGCCATGGGGCTTTGGTTGAAAAAGCTTTATTACCGATGCTTCCAACGCCAGAGCAGTTTCCTTATACGATAAGAATAGTATCTGAAGTTGTGTCTTCAAACGGGTCAACTTCGCAGGCATCTGTGTGCGCAGCTTGCGTTGCTTTAATGGACGCAGGCGTGCCAATTAAAGAGCCCGTGGCTGGCATTTCAGTCGGCTTAGCAAAAGACGAAAAATCTGGAAAATATAAACTTTTAACCGACATTCAAGGCCCAGAAGACCACTATGGAGATATGGACTTTAAAGTTGCCGGAACCAAAAATGGAATTACCGCAATTCAAATGGATATTAAAATTGACGGCATTGATAAAAAAATAATGGAGGAGGCTTTGACGCGCGCAAAAGATGCAAGATTGAAAATTCTTGATATAATAAAAGAACAGATACCAGAATCAAGGAAAAATTTATCGCCGTACGCTCCAAAAATAATTTCGTTTATGATAAACCCTTCAAAAATTGGAGAAGTTGTCGGGCCGAAGGGATCTATGATAAATAAAATTATTGAAGAGTGTAATGGAGTGGCAATTGATATTGAAGATTCGGGGTTGGTTGCTATTACCGGACAAAATCAGGCAGATGTGGACAAGGCTGCAAATTGGATTAAAGGAATTGTAAAAGAAATTGAAGTTGGAGAAGTTTTCCAGGGAACTGTGCGCAAAATTATGGAATTTGGAGCTTTTGTGGATATTTTGGGAGGGCAAAGCGGGCTGGTTCATATTTCAAAATTTGTTCCGCAAAAAATTGATTCTGTAAAAGATGTTGTCAGAGAGGGCGATGTGATTCCTGTAAAAGTTATGTCAATTGACGAGCTTGGCAGAATAAATTTATCCGCAATTGACGCTGGATTCAAACCAAAATCAAAAAACTCAAAATAAAATAATTAACATCTTGCAAAAATATAATATTCTAAATTTGTAAGATAAAAAATTATGCAAAAACAAAACCAAAAAAGGTTTATTCTGCCGGTTGTAATAATTTTAATAACTGTTGCTGTTTTGGGAACCGGTGGTTATTTCACATATAGGTATCTCTCAAAATCCCAAAATCCGACGCCCAATCCTTCGGCAAGCTCAGGACAAGACGCCCAACCAAACCCTAGTGCTAAAAATTCAAATAACAACAATAACCCTATTGTTTGCACGCAGGATGCCAAACAGTGCCCTGATGGAAGCTATGTCGGCCGCACCGGCCCAAAATGTGAGTTTGCTCCCTGCCCCGCAGTTGTTGACTCGACCGCCGGCTGGAAAACATATACAAATACTCAATACGGATTTGAAATAAAATATCCGGTAAACTGGAAGTTGTCAGAAGAATACGGCGTATTATTTTATCCAGCTGAGTATGAAAAAGAAGCGGTATCATGCTATGGTGGCTCGTCTTTCGGAGGTTGTAACGCTCATAAAATTTCGATCGTCATACAACCGTATACTAATATTGAAAATTATTGGCTCTGGAATATTATCGCTAACAAGTCTAATATTAAAGCACCGTTAAAAATGCCGGTCGATGATCAAATAATAAAGGATAGCAAGACTGTTAATCTTGGCGATAATAAAGTTGTAGAAGTTATCGATGGATTTGGTCCGGGAAACTGGCAAAGAAACTATTTTGTTATTGACTCCCCTGAAAAACAGAGTTTGATTATATTCCATTCTGAGAATAATAAAAATCCAATTTCTATTGTAACTGTTGCTGAAGAAATGCTTTCCACGTTTAAATTTACGAAATAAAATAATAACTGGATTCCCGCTTTCGCGGGAATGACAACATTATGGTTACGGAAACTGAAGAATTACAAGCTAAAGAATTCTTAAAAAGGGCGGAAATAAGGACAATGAGAAAAGACCTCTTAAAATTAAGAGAATCTGATGCGTTAAAAGAAAGGGATAAAATTGCCACAATAAAAACCCTTGAAGAACAGCTGGAAGAAAGAAAAACAGAACTGGCAAAAGAAGCAAGGGCGCGCGAAGAAAAAATTCAAAGAGAAGAGGTTTTGACAAATAATGAAAGCCAAGAAAGAATTGCCGAAAAAGACTTGAAAAATTATGCAACGGAACAGGAGCGCCAGCAGATATTTTTGCTGGAATCGCAACGCCTTGGTTTCGAAAAACAAGCTGACCAAATTGACAAAGAAAAGGATCCCGCTCTAAAATTGGAAAAAAACAATTTATTGCTTAAAAAACGCGACGCGCAAGCAAAATTAAATTTACTTTTAGAACAAGAAAAAAAGCTTGAAGAGGAGCAAAAATTTATCGCGGAAAAAGCAAAAACTTCAACTATTGCCTCTGAAAAAAAGGGGCTTGAAGCCAGAAGGTGGGATATGGATAAAGAGATTCAAGAAATAGAAAAAAAGAGATGGGAGGCTGAAAAACAAGTAGAAAATATAAATGCCAGCATTATCCAAGTAGACAAATCTTCAGACCGGCTTGTTGTTGAAAAAAATTTGCTGAGAGATAAAATTTTGGGCGCCGATAAATCTTTAAGAGAAATTTATTCTGTTGTTATGGCAAGAGAAGAGGAAAAGAGAAGAGGCAAGACAAAAGAACAAATAGCTCGCAAAGAGGAATTGTCAAAAGCAAGATCAGAAGAAAACGAAAAAGTCCAAAGACAGCAATGGGCGCATTCTACAATTCCAGTCCCGACCAAAAAAATCCCGATAAAATCGTTTGAGGCAGAAGAAGAACAGCGCAAAAAATTTTTACAAGATGTAGAGAAAGGAAGCCAAATCGGCACCCCCCAGAAAAAAAGTAATATTCAATAAAAATAAAATAATGAAAAAAGAATTAACTGAAGAATTAAAAGCAAAATTGGAGGAACAAAAAAAATCAATCCAAAAAGAGCTGGAAAGTTTTGCCAAAGAAGATCCGAATTTAAAAGATAATTGGGAAACAAAATTCCCAAACAGGGAAGATGCCGATAAAGACGAAGCAGCCGATGACACCCAAGAATACGACAACGCGCTTTCGTTGGAATACAGCCTCGAATTAAAACTAAAAGACGTAAATGCGGCTTTGGAAAAAATTGCCGCCGGAGGCGAGCCTCGCCAAGGGCGGGAATCCGGCAAATATGGCATTTGCGAAAAATGCGGGAAAGAAATTGAAGAAGCGCGTTTGCAGGCGGTTCCGGAGGCCAAACTTTGCATGAAGTGTAAATAGCGCCGCTCTTGTCATTGCGAGGAGCCCTGAGCGAAGTCGAAGGGCGACGTGGCAATCCAGAGTGAAAGCACAGACTTCTAGATTGCCACGTCAGTCGCTTCGCTCCTTCCTCGCAATGACAGTAAACAAAAACAGAGCCTCAAAGCCCTGCTTTTTATTTGTAACTAATTGTAGATCCCACCGGATATTTTGCCAGAGGATTTCTGGCTCCTAAAACTTGGAAGTGCACGTGGCATCCCGTGGCGTTTCCTGTGCGGCCTATTAAGCCTATTCTGTCTCCGGTGATTACTTTGTCTCCTGGTTTTACAAAAACATTTTGGAAGTGTCCGTAATAAGTGACTGTTCCATTTGAATGCAAAATTGTAACGTAGTTTCCCATTCCTAAATTCCAAGCGTTATTATAAACCGCCCTTTGGACAATGCCCGAAGCTGCTGCATAAACTGACGTTCCACAGCTGCTTGCAACGTCAACCGCGTTATAATAATGCAATCCTTGGGTAACACGGCCTTGCGTTGGGAAAATGAAGAAATTATCAGCCAAAGGAACTTGGTTGTTTATTATGGGCGATGCTTTTTTGGGCATTGTTCCGCCCGGCACAATTAAAATGTCTCCAATATAAATGTCGTCTTGATTTGCCAAATCATTATACGAAATTATGTCAGGAGACTGCGCTTTATATGTTTGGGAAATTCCCGAAAGAGTATCTCCGTTTTTTACAACGTGTAAAATTCCATCTGTAGGCAATATAGACAAACTTTGCCCGACTTTTATGGTTGAAGAGCTTGTCAAATCATTTGCCCAGAGCAAAGTGTTAACAGAAATTTTATAAGAATTTGCAATTGATTGGAAAGTGTCTCCCGGCTGTACCGTGTAATCAACTACGTCTTTTTGGTTTTGATTTGCGCCCCCAAAAACATCTCCCAAAACTTTTCCCGAAACAATATAGGGAGCTGAAACTCCGCCAATGGTATTGTCTTGTATTATTTTTAAATCAGGTGTTTCCAATGCAATAGCGCTTACCGGGCTGTAAAACAAACTGTCGCTGTTTTGGTTGCTGTGCTTATTAAAAAAAGAATTAAAAAATACAATCTTGCCATTTCCAAAACTATTAACATTGGCCGAAGTATCGCAAGAAGCATACATTGTTCCAAATAAAAAAACTGCGCCAAGCACAAAGTAGCCAGCTTTTATATTTTTTAATGTTTTGTTAATAAATTTTAACAACTTATTTCAAGGTTATCACTTTCAAGAGCTTTGGTCAATCGTTTCATTCATAAGTTATACACAGCTAAATTTATGTTATACTAAATAAAATGGATTTAACTTCTCCAACAAACATAAAAGAACTTTTGGCAAAATACAAAACAAGTCCGTCAAAAAGGCTTGGCCAGAATTTTTTGATAGATAAAAATGTTTTAGATAAAATTATTACATCGGCCGATCTAAGGCCAAGTGATACCGTTTTAGAAATAGGGCCGGGTATTGGAACACTCACGCAAGAACTTGCTAAAAGCGCAGGACAAGTAATTGCAATTGAAAAAGACCGCGCAATGGTTGAAATTTTATCCGAAACTTTAAAAGACTATAAAAACACAGAAATTATTCAAGGCGACATTTTAAAATTAAGCTTCGCGTCATTGCGAGGAAAGAGCGAAGCGACTGACGAAGCAATCCAGAGTTATAGATTGCCGCGTCGCCTACTGGCTCCTCGCAATGACGAAGTCAAAAATTACAAAGTTGTCGCAAATATACCGTACTATCTTACATCGCCATTGATTCGAAAATTTCTGGAGCTGAATCCGCCAGATGGCGGACCGCCAAGCGAAATGGTTTTAATGATACAAAAAGAAGTTGCCCAACGCATTTGCGCCAAACCACCGGAAATGTCTTTACTGGCGGTTTCGGTGCAATTTTACGCAGATGCAAAAATTGTTTCTTATGTCTCAAAAAATTGCTTCTGGCCGGCCCCCAAAGTTGACTCAGCAATAATTAAAATCACTCCACACATACCTGGTGTCATTGCGAGGAGCCTGCAGGTCGCAGATCCTGCAAGGGCGACGTGGCAATCCAGAGTGCGTGAACAAGAAATATTTTTTAAAATAGTGAAAGCCGGTTTTTCCCAGCCCAGAAAACAACTTGCCGGAAACCTAAAATCTCTCAAGCTAAGCTCAGGAGAAATTAAGACTTGGCTGGCCAAAAACAACATAAACCCAACACAACGCGCAGAAACCTTGAGCGTCGATGATTGGAAAAATATTGCAGAAACTTTTTTAAAATGGTAAAATAAAGTATGGACAATGTAGATAAAAAAATCTTTTGGGATGTGAATTTAGAAAACAGTGAAATCCAAAAAAATGCCTCCTTTATAATTGGGAGGATTTTAGAATATGGCAATGAAAATGATATAAAGTGGATGCTAAAAAATTTCAAAATTTCGCAAATAAAAAAAATCCTTTCTACAAAAAAAAATATTTCAATTAAAAGCGCCCGATATTGGTCATCCTTCTTTGACGTGCCTAAAAATAAAATTTTATGTTTGAAAATGTCTTATCAGAAAATGCGAAAAAGTCACTGGCCATATTAGGGCAAAGCGGAATTTTAAAAAACGCTTATATGGCAGGAGGAACTGCGCTGGCTTTACAAATTGGCCACCGCCTTTCTTATGATTTTGATTTTTTTACAACCGAAGAGTTTGACGCAACTCTTTTAACTCAAAAAATTAACAAATTAATTCCAAATTTTAATTTAGACAGAACGGATTGGGGGACAATTTTGGGATCAATTAATAACACTCGGTTTAGCTTGTTTTTTTATACTTATCCTATTCTTTTTGAATCTAGCGAATTTTCTGGGGTTGCCATTGTAAATATAAAAGATATTGCCGCTATGAAAATTGCGGCAATATCAGACAGGGGCTCTAAAAAAGATTTTATTGACCTTTATTTTATCGTTGAGGTGGAAAAAATTTTATCGCTTAAAGAATGTTTGGAACTGTATGACAAAAAATTCCAAGCCTTAAAACAAAATAAAACACACATTTTAAAAAGCTTAAATTATTTTGACGATGCCGACAAAGAGGCAGAACTTAAAATGATTAAACCTGTCCAGTGGAAAAAAGTAAAATTATTTTTTCAAAAAGAAATCAAGAAAATAAGCGAAGAAACGTTTTTTAAAAAATAATTTTGATTAAGAGCACAAAGCCCAGAATTTTTCGCGAAAAATTCTGGGCTTTTTTTTATCCCTGCCTGCCGGCAGGCAGGCGCGCGACAGAAATGGTTTTAATGATACAAAAGAAGTTGCCCAACGAATTTGCGTCAAGCCCCCGCAAATGAGCTTATTGGCGGTGTCTGTGCAATTTTATGCCGACGTAAAAATTATTTCTTACGTTTCAAAAAACTGCTTTTGGCCGGCCCCAAAAGTTGATTCAGCAATAATCAAAATCACTCCACACATACCTGGTGTCATTGCGAGGAGCCTGCAGGTCGCAGATCCTGCAAGGGCGACGTGGCAATCCAGAGTGCGTGAACGCGACTTATTTTTCCGCGTAGTAAAAGCCGGATTTTCCCAGCCCAGAAAACAACTCGCAGGTAATTTACTTGCCCTGAGCGAAGTCGAAGGGTCAAAACAAGAAGCAGAAAATTGGCTCAAAAAAACAATTTAGACCCAAGGCAACGCGCCGAAACATTGTCTGTTCAGGACTGGAAAAATCTGGCAAATAGTATATAATTTAAGAATGAGATTAGAACATTATCCAGAAGAAAAATTAAAAAGAGAAATTTTAGAAATTGTCGATAAATATCTTGATTTAAAAAAATACAAGGTCTTTATTTTTGGCTCTCGCGTAAGCGGTAGCGGCGACGACAGGTCAGACATTGATATTGGCATTGAAGGATCGAAAATAATTCCTAATGAAATTAAATATCGCATAAAGGACGAAATAGAAACAATTCCAGTTCTTTATAAATTTGATGTTATTGATTTTACGGCAGCAGATGAAAATTTTAAGAAAGTCGCAAAACAACATATCGAAATAATAAATCCATCAATATTAAAAAAGAAAAGAAAAAAATATGGCTAAATATCATGCTATTAAAAATCAATACCTAAAAAGTATCAAAAATTTGACAGAAACTTTAGCAAAAGAAAAAACCGAAGAAAGGCGCGATTCTGCAATTAAACGTTTCGAAATTTGTTTTGACCTAGCATGGAAAACTATCAAAGCTTACATGGAAGAATATAAAGGCACAACTTGTGCGTCTCCAAAGGAATGTTTTAAAGAAGGATACCGCCAAAAAATATTTGATTACAATGAAATTTGGAATGAAATTGCCGATGAAAGGAATTTAGCTGTCCACACTTATGATGAAAAATTTGCCGATGCCTTATATAAAAAATTGCCGAAATTTCTCAAACTTTTCCAAGAATTAAAAGAAAAACTGTGTGGATAACTCATCCGTCATCTGGCTTGCAAATTTAAAATAATGGCATAATAGATAAATCTATATGGCAGAAAATTTTTTAATTCCAAGCGAGAGAATTATCAGCAAAATTTATATTATTCGGAATAGAAAAGTAATGATAGATCGCGACTTGGCCGAGCTCTATGGAGTTACAACGGGAAATTTAAATTTAGCAGTAAAAAGAAACATAAAAAGATTTCCAGAAGATTTTATGTTCCAATTAAGCAAAGAGGAAATGAAAAATTGGATATTGCAAATTGCAACATCCAATTCTGAAAGAATGGGCTTAAGAAAACAGCCGTTTGTCTTTACTGAAGGAGGCGTAGCAATGCTTTCAGGCGTTTTGAACAGCGAAAGGGCAATTAATGTGAATATCCAAATCATCAGGACTTTTATAAAAATAAGGGAACTTTTGGCAACGAACGAAGCCATTCAGAGAAAAGTAATGGAATTAGAGAAAAAATACGGAAGGCATAATGATAAAATAAAAAAGATTTTTTACATACTCGGACTCTTACGGGCAGACGAAAATAAAAATAAAATCGGTTTTAAATAAAAATCAAGCCGCGCAAACCCGCGGCTTTTTGCTGTGGATAACTCATCTGGCTTGCAGTTTTTAAATTATGTTATAATAGATAAATTTATATGGCAGAATCGACAGAAGAACAAAAAAATGATGCGGGTGATAATGGCGGCATAACTTCTCCCGAAGGAGTTTTGATGCTTTTTCTGGCTGGAATTATTGATACAATCAGTTTAATTCCTATAATAAATGTAGTTTCTGATATTCTTGGAATTATTGTTATCGGCGGATGGCTGGTAATAACTCGTCCGGGCGAAGCACTAAAAAAAGCAACTAAAAGATTTTTAATTGCCTGCGGGGTGGAACTAATTCCAGTGGTTAGCATTGCGCCAACATGGGTATGGTTTGTTTATAAAACTTTAAATGACAAATAATTTTGCCATGCTTAAATATTTATCCAAAATTCTAAAACAGAAAAAATTCATAATTTTTACATTTTTGTTTTTGTGTGTTTTAGGAATGCTTTCGCCTCAATACGCTCATGCTGGTTTTTGGTGCAATGTCGCAAGGGGTGTAGGTCCTACTGCAGGAGCGCTTTGCGATATTACCTCTCACCCTGAAATTGCCGGCCCGGCTGCAAAAGCTATAGGCAATGTAACAGTAGCACCTTTTTTCTCCGCGATAATATTAGCAGTTTCAACACTTTTAATCACTATTTTTGGCAGCCTTTCTAATTTAGCTGGTAGATTGTTAATTTATATAATGGATCCAACCAATATAAATGGAAGCGGGGCATGGAGCTACACAAGTTTTACAAATCCCATAATTGCCATCGGCTGGACAAAGATTAGAGATTTGGCAAATATGGTTGTTGTGTTAGGATTTATTGTTATCGGTATAGCCACCGCTTTAAGATTTGAAACATATAAGGCAACAAAACTTTTACCGAAGTTAATAATTGCAGCACTTTTAATAAATTTTTCTCTTTTAATATGCGGAATATTTATAGACGGATCTAATATTATAATGACAAATTTTCTAAAGGGCGGCGGTTTTTTAGAAAGATCTGTAGGACAAGCAATAGACACACAAGTAACCGCAATTTGGAACAATACTCACTTTTTTAACATAAACGGTCTCCCCAATTTAATTGGTGCGACCATCTCACTTGTCTTTTTTGACATCATAACATTAGTTATATTTTTTCTGTATTTTTTCCTCTTTTTATGCAGATATATATTTTTATGGATATTGGTCGCCCTATCTCCGTTAGCTTTTGTATTTTACGTTTTTCCTTTTACAAAAAAATTCTTTGATATGTGGTGGAATAATTTTCTGCAATGGTGCATTATCGGAATAAGTGGAGCATTCTTTATTTATTTAGCAGATCAATTAACTACTGGTTTAACAAGCGGCTCAAGTAATGCCGCTATGATTGATTATCTTGTTCCATCTATATTTTTAATAGGCGGACTTTTATTTTCCATAAAGTCGTCTGCAATTGGATCAAGTATGGCGATTTCGGCGTTTAAGTGGAGCGGTAAGAATGGATTAAAGGGATTAGCTGGGGCAACTGGACTTTCCAGGGTCGGAGGGGGCGCAAAAAATATGTACGGTCGCACATTAGAAAGATTAAATTTGCGGTCTGAAGGTTCTACCGGAAGAATGAGAGATAAAGACAGAGAGGAAATAGCGAAAAATGTTGAAACACTTACAGAGGATAGAAAAACTCAACTTGCAACTGGGAGAGATAAAACCCGCTACACAAAGGAAGGAGCAGACAAGAGAGAGGCAGCAATTAGGGATAAAATTAAAAATAATAACCTTGGTGATTTGGGGGACAGCAAAGCCCAACACCAAGCATTAGCTTTTCTTGAAAGCAGAGAAAAAAGTCGCGGAATTGGAAAAGCTGGCGAGCTTTCTACCGCAAGAGCTTCTGCGGCAAAGAATAATCCTTTGTTAGCTGGAATGGACGACGCAT